>JAYUGD010000309.1:0-5872 GCA_043767785.1 Zavarzinella sp.
AATCGGGGGATTGACATCCCCCGCTCGCCCGGATGAGGAATACGCAACGACCGCCGCGATTCACAACCAACCAAGAAAGAAGGTGGGCAATGGCGAAAGCCGCCGCGAAGAAGCCGCCCGCGAAGGGCGAGGCGATCACGGTCACATACGACCTGTTCGATTTGCCGACCGCCCAGCACAAGGCGGGCTTGGCCGGGCTGATTCTGATGCTCCGCTGGATGGAGAAACAACACCGACAGGACGAAGAGAAGCGAGAACGCCTCGTCCCGAAGATCACCGAATTGACGCCGACGGCGGCCACGATCACCTTCACGGAAGATTCCGTGCAAGGGCTGTTCGACGCCATTTACAGCGCCAAGACGGTCGAAGTGTTGGTGAAGTCAAAGTGGGCGAACGCGACGGAGTCTCGGCCCGACGTGTTCGTCGATGAGACGGACGACAAAGGCAACGTCAAGAAGGTGCGGCGGTTCGCCTACGAGGTGACGCAGCCGACCGGTGCGCTGCTGGAAACCGCCTGGCCTGACGAGAACGATCCGCGGCTGAAACTGTGGCGGGAAATGCTGTGGGCCGTCCCGCGCGGCAACCCGAACACGCGCATCCCCTACGAGCAGTGCGCGGCCGGCCTGCATTGCAAGGAGGGGGCGGTCGCGTGGGCCGAGTTGGAGAAGTACCGCAAGGCCCGCGCGAAGAACGTTTTTTACACGGCCGAGGTGGCGAGCGCCTTGTGGCTCGGCGCGCAGGCCAACAATGCCGAGCAAGTCCCGTTCGAAGGGCGCGTGGAGCAGACGCTGCTGCTGCACTGCTGGGTGTTCACGTCGCTGATTTACGTGCCGCAGCGAATCGACCGCGACGGCAAGTCCGAGTACGCGGGGTATGTGCTGGCCATCCCGGAAGTCAGCGACTTGGAAGCGTTTTGCGAAGACTTCCCGACGATGCTGGCGAAACTGGAGCCGAAGTTGGCCGGCTACCGGCCGGCGGCGGCGTTGGTCGATCTGCCGGCCCAAGGGGCGCTATCGTTCTGCGAACACCTGAGCCGGGTCATCACGGCCAAGGACGCCAAGAAGCCGATCACCGCCTACCTGAGCGCGGTTGAGTATGTCCACTTGGTCAAAATCGGGAATAACATCAAGTCGCACGGCTCCGGCCGCGTGGAGCCGGACGCCCGGATGCTGCAGCGGTACCAGTTGATCGTCGGCACGCCGGACCAGCCGCCGGCCTACAAGAATCCGTTGTTCCGCCGCGGCCTGCTGCAAGCCCTGTTGGAGGGCCGGCCGTGGCACGAGCCAATGGCGGCGATCATGCAGTTGTACGACGCCCCGTTCTTTTGCCGCGGGGAAGCCACGCCGCGGACCATGCCCCTTTTCGCCACCGACGCGAAGACGAAGTTTGACGAACTATACGCCAACCACACCCACCGACTGGAGGCCGGAATTGCCATGCCCGAAACCGACGACGACAAACTGAGCGCGTTCGCCCTGACCGTCCACAAGATGGTCCGCGCTTACCTGAACGAACGGGCGAAAGACAAGTCCGGCATCGACCCGGACACGTTCAAGAAGGACGGCCGGATCGATTGGGACGCGATGCCGGAAGAGTACGCCAAAGTCCGGCAAAAACTCGGCCTGTCGCTCATCTTGGAGTTCCGCCCGCGCCGGGAGCAGGCGTTTATCGACCACTTCACGGGCACGTTTTGCTCCGTGAAGCAGTACCTGCGAGACGAGGACATGGCGGCCGTCTCCGTCAAGTTGCTCCGGGAACACGAGACCGTCAAAACCATTACCCTGTTGGCCCTGTCCGCGAATTCCTAACCCCACGAGGAGATCAGACCATGAACCTGTTTGCGACCGTCCTGACCTACGCCGCCCCCTCGGCCAATTACCGGGGGGAGAGCGAACTGAACCGCACCGTGATCCAGAAGATCACCGACGGCCGGTACGACTACCCGATCATCTCCCCCGAGGCGATGCGGAACGCCCTGCGCGAGATCCTCGCCGGGTACAAGTTGCCAATGAACCGATCCCGTCTGAACGACGAGGATCAGTTGGCGGTCAAGTTCGCAGCCTATCCGTACCCCGACGAGTACGCCGATGACTTCCTGTTCGGTTATCTTGTCGCCGCGAGTGGCAAGGACCGCAAAGACATCAAAGACAAACTGAAAAAGAGCGGCCGAGCAGACGCCGATACCTTCACCTTTAAGCGCGACTCCGTGTTGCGGATGAATTTGGCTAAGGCTCTGGAGCCATACCGATTCAACACCGTCTTCACGCAGTCGCCATTGGCTTCAAAAGAAAGCGCATACCAGAACTCCACTTCCTCGGCGCTGTTGCACCGCGAGACGGCCCACACGGCGTTCCAGTACCCGTTCGCCCTGAACGGCAATGACTGCCAGCCGAAGCCGGAATGGACGAAGGCGCTGTTGAAGGCCATTGGCGAGTTGAACGACGTGGCGGGGAACCACGCCCGCAGCTACTACGAAATGGCCCCGGCCAGCATCGTCGTCCGGCTGACGAAACAACTCGTGGCCGGCTACCGCACCTACTGCTTCAAGCCGGGCGGCGACCTCCCGGACCTGATCGACGACTTGGCGAAGGGGGACTACCCCGGCGGCGAGTTCTACCTCGGCGGCGAACTCGTCAAGCGCGACTTGAAGCCCGACGTGCAAGAGGCGTTGACGAAAATGGGGGTGACGCTGCACCGCGACCCGCGCGCGTTGCTCCAGGTCGTCGCGGACAAGTTCACGAAGGGGGGCTGACATGCTCGCCGTCTACATCGAAGCCCCGTTCGCCGTGTGCCGGACGTTCACGGCCGGCTGGTACCGGCCGACGGCGACGTTCCTGACGCCGACCGCCGCCTACGGCCTGTTGCTGAACGTCGCCGGGTATGAGAGCCGCTTGACGGAAAACGACCCGGCCTATCCCGAGAAGTCTGGCGTCCCCGCCAGTTTGACGCGGCTCGGCCTGCCCGCTTGCCGGCTGGCCGTCGGCATGCCGGCCGACGGAGAGGCCGACTTCCCGAAGGTGCAGACGCTGTACCAGCAACTGCACAATTACCCGGTGGGGAGTTCCGGGGCCGAGCGGGCCGCGTCCACGTTCGGCAACAAGTACAACATCACGCCCGTCCGGCGGGAACTGCTCGTCAACCTGCGGGCGGTGGTGTGCGTGGACGGCCACGCGGAGTTGGAAGACCGCGTGCGCCGGGGGTTAAACGGGGAGTGGAACGCCGGGCGGTACGGCCTGCCGTTCTTGGGGGACAACAACTTCCTGCCGGATCGGCTGGAAGTGCGGGCCGACTGTCCCCCGTGCCGGTGGTACGAGCAAGTGACGGCCCACGGCGACGACGGCCCCCGGCCGCGGACGACCCGCCTGACGACGTGGATCGACCGGGCGGACCTGTCCCAAACGAAGTCGGCGCTGTACGCGCCCGGCCCCGAGGCCACGGCGGAGCCGCCCCCCGAGGCATGGACGGCCATCGACCCACCGGGTTGAGAGTCGCGTCCATCCCTTGGCCAACGGCCCCCGGACTCGCGGGGGCCGTGTTTCACTTCCAAGGAGTACACCATGATTGCGTTGCCGACGCTCGATTCGGACTCGCCGTTCCTGCGCGTCGAGTCCCTCCACGCCCTCGCGTACTGCGAGCGGCTTTTCTACTTGCAGGAGATCGAACGCCTGTCGTCCCCGGACGAGCGGGTCTACGCCGGGCGGCAGTTGCACGCCGCCCTCGAAGCGGATGAGGACGGGGACTCGGTCTCCGTCGAATTGACTTCCCAAGCCCTCGGGCTGACGGGGAAGGTGGACTGCTTGCGGCGGCGGGACGGGTCGCATCTTCCCTATGAGCACAAGAAGGGGAAGTCGCGGCGGGCCGATGACAACACGGCCGAGGCGTGGCCGTCGGACCGGCTGCAAGTCATCGCGTATGCCGTGCTGATTGAAGAGGCGTTCGGGCAACCCGTCCCCGAGGGGCGGGTGCGCTACCACACGGACAACGTCGCCGTCCGCGTCCCCATCGACGAGGCGGCGCGGGCCGACTTGACGGCGGCGATTCTGCGGGCGAGGGAACTCCGGGAGACGGTGGACCGGCCGCCCATCACCGAGAACGAGCGGCTGTGCGTCCGCTGCTCGCTGGCCCCGGTGTGTTTGCCGGAGGAAGTCCGGCAGGCGCGCGAGCCGGGCCGGGACGTGCAGCGGCTGTTCCCGCCCGACCGGGACGGGGCGACGCTGCACGTGACCGGGCAGGGGTCGCGCGTCGGCGTGTCCGCGGACAACATCGTCGTGACGCCGCGCGAGGGCGAGGGCGGGCCGACCAAGTACCCCGTCAAGGCCATCGAGACGATCCTGATTCACGGGTTCGCCCAGATCAGCACGCAGGCGATCCGCAAGTGCGCTTACGAGGACGTCGGCATTCACTGGATGACGGTCACGGGGGCGCACACCGCCAGCCTCGTTTCAAACGTCGGGCAGGTGCAGCGGCGCATCCGGCAGTACAAGGCGCTCGTGCAAGACGACGTGTGCCTGCGGCTGGCCAAGGCCCTGGTGCTGGCCAAGGTGGAGGGGCAGTACAAGTTCCTGATGCGGACGACCCGGCGCGAGGACGTGGACCGGGACGCCGTCCAGCGCGAGATCGACGCCGTCAAGGCCGCGCTGGGGCCGGCCGCGGCGGCGACGACCCCGGACGCGCTGCGCGGCCACGAGGGGGCCGCGGCCGCCGCGTACTTCGGCGCGCTGCGGACCGTGCTGGTCCCCGCCGTGCCGGACGAACTGCGGTTCGACGGCCGCAACCGCCGGCCGCCGTTGGACCGCTTCAACGCCCTGTTGAGTTTCGGGTACGGCCTCTTGTACAACGTGGTGATGCGCGGCGTGTTGAGCGTCGGGCTGGAGCCGGCCTTGGGCTTTTACCACACGCCGCGCAGCGCCGCCCACCCGTTGGTGTTAGACTTGATGGAACTCTTCCGCGTGACCCTGTGGGACATGGCGGTCGTCGCGTCGCTCAACCGATTGCAGTGGGACCCGGCCGCCGACTTCGAGGTGACGAAGGCCAAGGTGTGGCTGTCCGACGCGGGCCGGAAGAAGGCCATCACCCTGTTCGAGGACCGGCTTCAGGAGAAGTGGAAGCACTCGGTGCTCGACTACTCGCTGAGCTACGCCCGGACCATCGAACTGGAAGTGCGCCTGCTGGAAAAAGAGTGGACCGGCGAGCCTGGCCTCTTCGCCCAAAGCCGGTTGCGGTAATCACCCGGGGGTGACGCCCATGATCGGCGCCAAGTGGTGGCTGGTGTGCTACGACGTCCACGACCCGGCCCGCCTGCGCAAGTGCGCCAAGCACTTGGAGGGGTACGGCCAGCGGATGCAAGAATCGGTCTTCCGGCTATGGCTGAACCGGACGGGGATGGAAAAACTGCGATGGGAACTGACCGAGATGCTCGAAACCGTCGATGAGGTAATGTTCATTCCGCTGTGCCCGTCGTGCGTGGAAGGCATCTGCAGCACACACGGGGCCGACAAGCCCCCCAACTGGCCCGAAGAACCGAAACGGCACCTGATTGTCTGACGCCCGGGCGAGCAAGCACCCCGCCCCGTTCGAACGCGAATGGACGGAAACATGCCGGAAGTGAATCCCGAACGGCGACTTGCGTCGAACCCCGACGTGACGAGATCCTTGACAACTCGCAAAAGCAACTTGAAAAGACGGAGTTTGGAGTCGCGAGGTCAACCCTCTTCTTCAGGGAAACAGCCCCATTTTTGGACCACATCATCACATGCTTGAAAGGAGGCATCTTAACTTGTTTGAGATTCGTATGTTGGAGAGGGAGGGATGCAGCGATCAATGACGCCCACGGGCGTTGAGCACAAACAGACGGCCGCCCAGACGGCCGCGA
>JAYUGD010000310.1:0-2030 GCA_043767785.1 Zavarzinella sp.
CGACGACCTTTGCCGAGGAAGGGGCGGAGCCGCACGTGAACATGAGCAAACTCGTCGGCGGAATCATGGACGACGCCAAGACGCTGTTCAAGCAGCAGATTGACTTGTTCAAGGCCGAAGTCAAACAAGACGTGGCCAAGACGGTCGGGGCGGTCAAGTTCATCGCCATCGGCCTCGGCTTGGCCGCCTTCGGCGCCTTCTTCTTCCTGATGGGCCTGCCCCTCTTGCTCAACTGGCTCGTCCCGAGCCTGCCGCTGTGGGCCTGTTGGTTCATCACCGGCGGCGCCCTGTTAGTCGTCGGCGGGGTGGCCGCGTTCGTCGGGTATAAGCGGATGACCAGCTTTAACCCGCTCCCGGACAAATCCCTTCACGCCTTGCAGGAGAACATGTCGTGTCTAACGAATCCCCAGAAGTGATCGAACAGCAAATGGCCGTGACCCGGCAGTCGATGAGCGACAAGGTGGCCGCCTTGGAAGAACAGGTGGTCGGCACCCTGCGCAGCACGACGGCCGCCGTCAACGAGACCGTCCATTCCATCCGGAGCGCCGTGGAGGATACCGTGGACAGCGTCAAAGGGACCGTCGGCTCAGTCACGGAAAGCGTCAAGGGCACGGTGGGGTCGGTGACGGACAACGTCCAGTCCGCCATGCACACCGTTACCGACAACGTGAAGGACGCGACCGACATTAGCCGCCACATTCGGAACAACCCGTGGCTCGTCGTCGGCGGGGTCGCCGCCGCCGGCCTGTTCGCCGGGCTGATGTTCTTCCGCCGCGCGGGCCACCACCACACGGCCGGCCCGACGTTCATCCCGTACCCGGCCCCGCACCAAGCGTCTTCCGCCCCGTCGGCGGCCACCCCGTCGAGTCGCCCGGGCTTGTTCGATGACCTGCTGAAAATGATCAGCCAAGAAGTGCGGAAGGTGGCCGAGACGGCCATCAATACGTTGTCCGAGTCCGTGAAGCACACCGTCCACGACGGCATCCCGAAGATGGTGGACGGGGCCGTGACCAAGCTGACCGACACCCTCGAAGGGGCGGTCAGCGGCAGGCACGACGGCCACGCGAACCGGATCAAGCAGTCCGACTGGGAACGTGGCTAAGAGAAGGAGCTTGCCATGAAGTGCATGGGTTTGGTCTTGGTCGTCTTGGGGGCCGTCGCCCTCGCCGTCCAAGGCTTCAGTTTCGCGGCGGGGGACCGGGTGATTGACGCCATGCCGGCGCAAGTGTCGGCCGACCGCGGCCAAAATGGCTGGGCGACCCCCGTCGTGGGCGGCATCTCGATTGTCGGCGGGCTGATGATTTTGGCCACCGGGACCGACCGCCGCCTCGGCTGAGAGTTGATTCCGAAAAAGACGGGCGGCCCGCGGGTGTCCCCCGCGGGCCGCTCGCATTGATGGTTTCGCCGGGTCTAAACGAGCCGTTTCACTTTTTGCGGTTCTTCGTCAGCACAATGGTCCGGCCGCTGTTGCGGAAGCTGACGTCGCTCATGTAGTAGCGGATGAGCAGCAGCCCGCGGCCGCACGGGCGCTCGAGGTTTTCCGGGGCGGTCGGGTCCGGGACGTCGTCCGGGTTGAAGCCCGACCCCTCGTCGGTGATGCAGACGGCGATGGCGTCTGGGGTAATCTCCAGCGCCACGACGACGGACTTTTTCTGGTCCATCTGGTTGCCGTGCTTGATCGCGTTGACCAGGGACTCCTCGACCGCCATCTTGACCGCGAACGCATCCCCCTCCGTGAAGAACGGCTTGACGGCCGCCTCGATCTCCTCTTGGACGCGCCGGGCCGCTTCCAAGTCGGACGGGATCACGAACTGTTGAGCCATGATGTGGTTCACGGGGTGCCTTGCAGGCGGGGGCGACGGGCCGGGCGCGTCAGAACGCTTGCAGGGCGGACTGTTCGTCCCCCATGATGGTGAACAGCTTGTCCAGCTTGGTGATCTCGAAGACCTCTTTGATCTCCTTGGTGATGTTGCACAAGATGAGCTTGCCGCGGACGGCCTGCACCTTGCGGTTCATCGTGATCAGCTTGC
>JAYUGD010000311.1:0-2029 GCA_043767785.1 Zavarzinella sp.
GGAAGCCCTGAAGGCCAAGGCCGGCGAGTGGCACACGCTGTCCGTCAAGATGGTCGGCGAGGCGATCACCTGTTCGCTGAACGGCAAGGTCGAGATCGAAGCGAAGGATTCGACGTTCGCCAAACCGGGCAAGGTCGGACTGTGGACGAAGGCCGATGCCCGGACCTACTTCGACGACTTCCAGGCCAAGGAACCGAAGTAATTCGCCCCGCACAATCACCAGAAATGTCAGGAGAATTACCCATGACGACGCGACGAGAATTCCTGGCCGGGGCGGCGGCAGCTACGGTTCCACTCGTCCTCGGCGGATCGGCTGCGGTCCACGGTGAGGACAAGGCTGCCCCGGATCAGGTGTTCGTGGTCAATACCCAGGATGCCTCGGTGTCCCTGGTCGATCTGGCCTCGATGAAAGAAGTGAAGCGATACGACGTGGGCAAGCGTCCCTTCGGGATCGCCGTCACCTACGATGGCAAGTCCGTGGCCGTGGGGGTGGAAGACGAGGAATGCGTGAAGCTCTTCTCGCTGCCCGATTTCAAGGAGAAGGGCAAGACGAAGATCGGGAAGATGTTCAACGACCACATCGTCATCACCCAGGACGGCAAGCACTTCATGGTCGCCAATTTCTACAGCGATGACGTGGTTGGGATCGACGTGGAGACGATGAAGGAAGTGTTCCGCATCAAGGACTGCTCGGCCCCGCACGTCGTCAAATTCGGCCCCCTCAAGAAGCACGCTTATGTGACGTGCAAAAAGGTGACCGGCATCGCCGTCATCGACCCGGCCGAACGGAAGCAGGTGAAGGTCATCCCGCTGAACGTAAACCCCCGCAGTCTGACTTTCTCCCCGGACGAGAAGACGGTGTACTTCGGCTCGTTCTGGGTGGACGGCTTCTTCGCCCTCGACACCGGGACGGGCAAGGTGACGAAGCTGTTCAAGTTCGACCCGCCAACGGGGAACACCGACCCGCAGGAGGTGACGTACCACGGGGTCGAGATGCTCACCGACACGATACTCGTTGCTGCCAACGAAGGCCGGTCCCACGTCGATGCGGTAGACGTGGCCAGCGGCAAGCTGCTCGACCGGCTCATGGACGTGTCCAAGCCGTGCTGCGTCGAGAAAATCCCCGGCCAGTCCGGGGCGGCGGTTAAGTTCCTCATCAGCAACATTGGCGACGGCACTCTGCAACTGGCCGAACTGACTGGCGAGGGCAAGCTGAAGTCGCACGGCAAGGTACAAGTCGGCAAAGCCCCGAAGCGAGTGGCTTTCCTGCGGGCTACCGTGTAGGAGCAGGCGATGTTGGGAGCCGTGTCGTAGACCGAACTACTGTCCGGCGCAGGATAGGCAGAGTACGCACAGAGTGTGCTAAGTCTCGAAAGGGTCATCATGTCATCGACCGCCGATTTTCTGAACCTGTCGCGGCTGCTCACCGGGCACGCGGTCCTCCCGGCCGGGGTCGGGCCGAACTACGAGTCGCGGCTTCGCGCGGCGTTCGGCGCGAAGTTCGACCAGATGGTGGACGCCTTCGTGGCTGTCGCGGCCGACCCCGCCGTCGGGGCCAAGTTGCAGGCGATCCTCGACGCCGACGCGGACGCCGCCAACGTCGCGTTGCAGGTCATCAAAGTGTGGTACACGTCGCAGTTCCGCAAGCCCGACGGCAAGGACGACCTCGCCACGGTGGAAGAGGAGTGGAAGGCCGCCCTCCTGTGGCCGACGGTCCACAGCCCCGTCCCCGCGTACTCCCCCGGCCCCTACGGGTACTGGGCCGACCGACCGGCGTGACCGCACCGACACTTCCTTGAGAGGCTCAACATGGCAGCACCAGAGTTCGACGTGGTGATCGTCGGGGCGGGAATGGCGGGGGCGCTCTGCGCCTACAAGTTGTCCGCGCGAACGGATTTGAAAATCCTCCTGCTCGACGCGGGCGAGAACCTGTTCGACGATGCCCAGCGGGCCGAGTTCGTCAAAGTGCTGGCGGTGGCCTCCGGAAAAGGGGTGGTGTCGCCGTACAGCAAACTGCCGAGCATCAAGT
>JAYUGD010000312.1:0-2023 GCA_043767785.1 Zavarzinella sp.
ACGCCGGTCCCACCACACGCCGGCCGCCACACGGAAACTGAAAATGCTCTAACAATTACATCCGTTCGACCACTTTTCGCACCAGCACCCGTAACTTCTTCTCGCACTCGGCCGCCACGGCCAAAATCTCCGGCAGGCTCACCGGGTGCAGCGCGTCCGGCAGGCACATATCAGTAATCGCGCTGAAGCCCAGCGACTTCATCCCGGAATGCACGGCCACGATCACCTCGGGGACGGTGGACATGCCCACCACGTCGGCGCCAATGGTCCGCAGGAAGCGGTACTCGGCGCGCGTCTCCAAGTTCGGACCGGCGACGGCGACGTACACGCCCTGCTGCACCGGCATCTTTTCTTCCAACGCGACCTCCTTGGCCAGTTTCACCAGCGCCGGGTCGTAGGCATGGCACATGTCGGGGAAGCGGACGCCGAGGCGGTCGTCGTTCTTGCCGATCAGGGGGTTGTCGCCGATGAGGTTGATGTGGTCCTCGATCACCATGATGTCCCCCGTCGCGTATTGGGGGTTGAGGCCGCCGCAAGCGTTCGAGACGATCAGGGTGTCGCAGCCGAGCGCCGCCATCACGCGGACGGGAAACGTCACCTGTTGGAGCGTGTACCCCTCGTAAAAGTGGAACCGCCCCTCCATCGCGATGACGGGCTTGCCGCCGAGCGTGCCGCACACGAGCCGGCCGGCGTGGGACTCGACCGTGGACTTCGGGAAGTGCGGGATCTGCTCGTAGGGGATCGTCGCCTCGGCGGCGATGTCCTGGGCCAGCGCGCCGAGGCCGGTGCCGAGGATGATGCCGACGCGCGGCGCGCCCGGCCACGCGGCCCGGACGGCTTGGGCGGCTTCCTGAATCTGCTCGTAGGTCATGCGGTTTCTCTCTGCTGGGACTGACGGTCGGTAGAATAGCGATTTGCCCGGCGGAATCCCGAGAGACCCACGATGGCCGTCAACCTCCCCCCGCACTACCACGACGCCGAGGCCGAGTACAAGAAGGGCCGCACCCCGGAGGAGAAGCTGGCCGGCCTGCGAAAAATGTGGGTGATCCTGCCGAAGCACAAGGCCAGCGAAAAAGTGCAGGTGATCCTCAAGACGAAGATCAGCGAACTGTCCGACGAGATCGAGGCCGCCAAGTCCGGCCCGAAGAAGTCGGCGCCCAACAGTTTCAAAATCCCGAAACAGGGGGCCGGCCAAGTCATCTTCTTGGGCGGCCCCAACGGCGGCAAAAGCAGCCTGCTGCGGAAGCTGACGCGGGCGACGCCGGAAGTCGCCCCCTACCCGTTCACCACCCGCGAGCCGGTCCCCGGCATGATGGACTGGGACGACGTTCGCCTGCAACTGATCGACCTGCCGCCGATCACCGCGGACTTCTACGAGACGTACCTGACCGACTTTACGCGCACCGCCGACGCCGCCGCCCTGATCGTCGATCTCGGGGACGACGACGGCCCGTTCGCCGTCGAAACGGTGCTGGAGCAGTTGAAGGCCCGCAAGCGCATCCTCGTGGACAAGCCGCCGGAAAACGACGACGACCCGACGGTCTTCCACGTCAAGACGGTGCTGATCGCCAACAAGGTTGACGCCGAAGGGGCGAAAGACCGGCTCGACATCCTCAAGGAAATGCTCGGCGACCGCTTCCCGATTCACACCGTCTCCTGCGAGACCGGCGAAGGCATCGAAGGGCTGCGAAAATTGTTCTTCGACCGCCTCGGCCTCATCCGCGTCTACGGCAAATTGCCGGGCAAACAGGCCGACATGACGAATCCCTTCACCATCCCCGTCGGCGGCACGGTGATGGACTTCGCCGAACAAGTCCACAGCGAACTGGCCGAAGGGTTGAAGGCCGCGAAGGTCTGGGGCAGCGCCCAGTTCGACGGCCAGACAGTGAAGCGGGACCACGTCTTGCGAGACAAGGACGTGGTTGAATTGAGCATGTAGCCAATGCGCCAAGCGGACGGGTGCAACCAACATTCTCTGGGGTGGCCGTTGGAGAGAAAACCCCCTCACCCCGGCCCTCTCCCG
>JAYUGD010000313.1:0-5838 GCA_043767785.1 Zavarzinella sp.
GACGGAAAGCGCGGCAAGAGCGCTCACTTCGCGAGTTTGAGCAACTCGTCCACGAACCCCAGAATCGCCCGGCTTTGGTCGTCGGCCGTCTTGTCCGCGGCGAACTGTTCGAGGAGCGCCTTGGCCTTCAGCAACGGCGGCTTGGCCTTGGTGGGTTGGTTGGAGAAGGCCCAGAGTTGGCCGTGGTACCAGTACACTTGGGCGAGGGTGAGCCGCAGGTCGCGGGTCTTCGGGTAATCCGAGACCAGTGACTCGAACTCGCGGGCGGCCGCCACATACGCGGCCTCGGCCTCGGGGTTTTTGTTCAAGCCCCCCAATACGCTGCCGCGGGTCCACTCCACGTTCGCCCTGATTTTGCGGGCGCGCAGGCTCGGCGGCTCCGGGCGGGCGGCCAAGGCCTTCTCGATCTCCGCCAAAAGGGCGGCGGCCTCGGCGGCCTTGTTGTGGCTGCTCAGGAAACTGGCCACCATCATTTGGGCGTCGGCCGCGTCCATCGCCATTGCCGCGTCGGCCGGGGCGAGGGCTGCCCGCCTGGCGTACACGGCCGCGTAGGCCCGGACCGCCGCCTCGGCCCGTATGGCGTCCTTGGCCGTCAACGCCCCCCCGTATTCCCGGGCAAGGGGCGTGGCGCTCATTTTTAGCAGGTCCGCGTCGTCCGGGGTTTCCCGCAACAGCGCCCTCACCATGTCTTCGGAGATTGTCCGGTGCTTGACCGCCTCTTCGGGTTGGCCCACGCGGGCGGCGAGGGCGGCGATTTTGGCGTGGGCGTTGGCCTGTTTGAATGGCAGCGTCGAGTCGTTCGGGTGTTCGGCCGCGAGTTCTTCCGCCAGTTGCAAGGCCCGCCGCTGCGACTCCAACGCGGCCGGGAAGCGGCCCAAGCGGTTCTCCGCCTCGGCGAGTTTGTCGTACCCGACCATCGCGTATTCGCGGACGGAGAAGTCTTTGGGCCGCAACCTGTCGATCGCGGCGAGGGAGCGGCGGCCGTCGTCGAGCAGGTCGCGGCGGATGTCCTCCGTGTTGGGCACATCGCTCAACTTGTTGGACGCCTCGAAGGTGAACTTCTCCAAGTCGTGCAGGGCGAGGGCCAGCACCAAGTCGGCCTCCCGCTTCTGGGCGGCGAGGTCGGCGTTGGACTGGTGCAGTTGCCCGTTGACGGTCTTCGTTTCCCGGTACGCCCCCTGCAACAGGTACATGCCGACGGCGGCCCCGACGAGCATGAGGCCGGCCAGCGCGACGGCCGTCGCCGGCCCCGGTTTGCGCTTGGCCCACTTCCACGCCCGCTCCCACGCCGAGACGGGGCGGGCGACAATGGGGGAGCCGTCGAGGAACCGCCGCAAGTCGGCGGCCAAGTCTCCAGCCGAGGCGTACCGCTTCCGCGGGATTTTTTCGAGGCACTTGAGGCAGACCGTTTCCAAATCGGCCGGCAGCTTCGGCTGGAGTCGTCGCGGGGGGACCGGGTCCAAAGTAAGGGCTTGCAGAATCGTCGTCACGGCGTCAATCCCGACGAACGGCGGGCGGCCGGTGAGGCACTCGTACAGGATGGCGCCGACGGCGTACACGTCCGCCGCCGGCCCGACCTTGGCGACGACGCCGGACGCCTGCTCCGGGGCCATGTAGCTCGGCGTGCCGAGGATTTCCCCGGTGCGAGTAATCTTGGTGTCGTCCGCGAACCGCTTGGCAAGCCCGAAGTCGGCCACCTTGAGTAATGCGGCGTTCGGAATTCGGAATTCGGAATGTAAACCCGGCCCCGGCGTGTCGGCATTAGCCGGGCTTGGGGTTTGTGATTCCGAATTCCGAACTCCGAATTCCGCGCTTTCAGAAAGGAGAATATTGCCGGGCTTCAAGTCGCGGTGGATGATGCCGTGTTCGTGGGCGTGCTGCATCCCGCGGGCGATGGCCTCTGCCACACGGGCGGCCTCCGACGGCGGCAACGGCTTGCCGGCCAAGGCGTCGGCCAAGGTGCCGCCGGGGACGTACTCCATCGCGTAGTACGGGGCGCCGTTGGCCGTGCCGGAGTCGAAAATTTGGGCGATGTTCGGGTGCTGAAGGGAAGCGACGGCCTTCGCCTCGTGTTCAAACCGGGTAACCAGTTGTGGGTCGTCCCCGGCCCCGATCAGCAGCTTGATGGCCACCACGCGGTTCAGCCCGCGGTGCCGGGCCTTGTACACCCGCCCCATGCCCCCGCGGCCGATAAGCCGCTCGATGTCGTACCCCGGGATCGACGGCAGACTCGGATCGACCGGGGCTTGAGTCTCCGGCGTCGTTTCCGGTTGAGGGGGCGTGTCAGGGGTCATTGGGAGTCAGGGTTGGAGTCGTCCCCATACAGGTACTTGTCCAGATTTTCTGACCAGTCCGGGGGGCCAGAGAGATTCAACCCGCGGGCAAGTTGGAGAAAGGACAGCGGACTTGCCGTCGGGGGCAAGACCTCCACCGTCAACCGGACCCGCGTGTTCGGTTCCAGCGAGAGAGCGGTTATCGGCCGAAAGACCTCGCCATCGAACGTCGCTTCTATTGTCTGAATCATTGGTGGGTTTGCCTTCCGAACTGATTGTATCACCGACCTGCTCCTGCTGTGCATGTCTTGGCTCATCAAGACATCACTTCAATTTCACCAGCCAATACTCGGCCATCTTGACGGCCTCGGCGGTGGCGCGGGCGTCGGGGAATTGCTTCTTCAACTTCTCGACGCCGTCGCCGAGTTGTTTCAGGAGGGCGGCGTTGTTGCCGCGGAACTCCGCCTTGCTGGGGTCGAAGCTCAGTTCCTTGCCGGACAGTTGCGTGTCGATCTTCTTGATCGGGTCCAGCGCCACGCGGGCGCGGACTTCGAGCGCCACCTTGGGGTTGGAGCGGGCTTTCACGATCAGGTCGTTGGCGGACTTCGCGGCCGGGGTGGCCTTGTACCCGGCGGCGACGCGCTCCAAGGCCAGCCACGCGCTCACCGGGTCGTCCTTCATCATGGTCTCGGCGGCGGCCACTTGCTTCTTCGCCCCCTCGGTCAGCGTGTCCCGCAGCAGGGCCCAGTCGGACTTGGCGTCGTTACTCAGCGTGTCACTGACGGCGTTCAGCTTGGCCAGCACAGTCGGGATGCCGGCGCCCTGTTCCAGCAGATCGACGGCCGGCTTCACGCCCTTGGCCCACGACTCTTTGCCGGTCTTCGTCAGAATGCCCTTGTTCACCGCCGCCCGGGCGTACACTTCCCCGTCGAGCGGGTCGCCGCGGAAGACGTTCTTCCCCTCCTGGTCGTACAGGACCGCGTGCGGCAGCCGGAAGCTCTCGGTTTGGCCGATGCGGGCCTCCGGGCACAGCGGGAACTCAATGGCCCGGCTGGCCGCGATGGCCTTCACGGCTTCGGCGGGGGCGTCCGACTGATACCCGCCGACCACGAGCAGGCCGAAGTCTTTCAACTCCGTATACGCCGCGTTCAGTTTCTGGAGCATCTGCGGCATGCGCGGGTCGCCGGGGGACCACAGCACGAGCAGGATCGGCCGTCCCTCGCGCTCCTTGGCGTCCGGCAACTCGCCGGATGCGGGGGTTCCCAACCGCAGGTTCTTGATGGCGAGGTCGAGCGGGAACTTGCCGTCCCCGTCCGGGCTGGGCAGGGCCGGCCCCTTGGCCGCCGCGTCTTTCCGCTCCGGCGGCTTGCCCCACAGCTTTTCCATCATCTCGTAGGCCTTCGGGTCGTGCTTCTTCAATTCGGCTCGGGTCCGCGGGAAGGCTTCCATGCGGTCGAGGTAGGCGCAGGTGATCTCGGCGAAGTACTCGTGCTCGTTGGTGGCGACGTAGAGGGCCGGGTCGTACAGCTTGCGCTCCATCGCCTGCTTGTAGGTGTTCTTCACCAGGACGTTCTCGTCCCCGACGGTGAAGTGGTGGAAGGCGTGGGCCAACTCATGCAGGGTGACGCACCGGCCGGAGTCGGTCAGCGGCTGGTGCTCGGCCGTGAGGGACTTCAACTTGAGGATGGTGACGGACTTCCCCTTCACCTCCTTCTTGGCCTCCGCGAAGACGTTCTGCTGGAACCCGCCGGAGAAGACGGCGACCGCGGACCCGCCCCGGCCGTTGCTCATGGCGAGGGTTTCATTCCACTCCACCCAGATGGGCACGGCCTTGATGCCCTTGAGCTTGTCAACCGGGATGACCGACTCCACGATGATCAGTTCCCGTTCGAGAGCCTCCAGCGGCGTCCGCTTGAGCGTGGTCTTGTCGTTCTCCTCCATCACCTCGTCGCTGAGGTACAGGGTGAAGCCGCGCAGGTCGGACTTCTTGTAGCCGGGCGGCGAGTTGTCCTTTTTCGCCCCCTTGGCCGGGGGCGTCTTCGGCGCCGTCTTGGGGGTCGTCTGGCCGGCGGCGACGGCCGCCATCAGGCACAGGAGGGTGAACACGCGGAGCGGCATGGCGAGACTCGCGGGAGAGAGAGTCGGGCAAAATTGACTGAGGCCATCATACGGCGAACGCGGGCTACAATCGCCGGGAGAACCGGAAAACGGTCCTCGCCCCCCGCGGCCGTCAGGCCGCCCCGAAGGCCTTGGCGTCGCGGGCGATCGTGGCGCAAATGGCCTCCAACGGCAGGTCGTTCGGGTCGGTGCCGAACGGGTCTTCGATCTCGGTCCCAGCCACCTCGATGCCGATCATCCCGAAGGCGATCACGGCCGTCGCCGGGATGGCGATCCAGCCCATTTCCCCGACCAAGGCGAACGGCAGGGTGAGCAGGTACAGCGTCAACATCTGCTTGATGTGGACCGCGTAGGCGAACGGGATCGGCGTCCGCAGGATGCGCTCGCAGCCCCCTTGATTGTCCACCAATGTCCGCACTTGGGCTTCGAGGGATTGGGCCGTCACCGTGTCGATTTGCCCGGCGGCTTGCCGGGCGAGAATCCACCGGCTCATGCGGACGGCCAAGGCGGCCGGCGGGTTGGCGGCGGCGGTCATTTCTTCCAGCACGGCCGGGGGGAGCAAGTCCTTCGTCTCGGACAGGTCTTTCTCGTTCCGCAGGTGCTGCTTGAGGGCGAAGCCGTAGGCCGCGACCGTGTCGGCCAAGTCGTGGGCCGGGCCGGCGTAGACCGCCGCCCCGCGCACCAAGTTGCGCGACGTGTTGACGACGCCGCCCCACAACTTGCGGCCTTCCCAGTAGCGGTCATAGGCGCAGTTGTTGTGGAACACAATGAGTAGGCCGAGGGCCAACCCCAAGAGTGTGTGCCCGATCGGCTTGAACGGCTTGAACACCGCCTCCGTGTGCGGCACGAACTCTTGCAACGCCCACACGCCGACGGCGGCGAGGACGATCCACCACAGGCGTTCCATCACTTGGCCGATGACGGTCCCGCGCACGGAGAACATCACCTTCAGCCAATCTTTCGGCTCGTACACGATCATCGGGGGCCACGCTCCAGAGGGTTCGGGCCGTTGTATCGGCCTCCCCGCCCGGCGGCGCGTCTCTCGGGCCGTTACTTCCGGACGATGTCGCCGAGTTGCTCGGTGATTTCCCACGGGTCGGCCGGCTTGGTGAAGTGCAGGTCGAAGCCGGCGTCCGCGGCCTTGGTGAGGTGCCGGTAGTCCTCGTAGGCAGTCAGGGTGGCGAGGAGCGGGGCGTGTTCGGGGCGCTGTTCGCGGAGCCGGCGGGCCAACTCGTACCCGTCCATGCCGGGCATGTTGATGTCGAGCAGACAGGCGTGGGGTGCGAACCCATCCGCCACTTTCAAGGCGGATTCGCCGTCGAAACAGGTCTTCACCTCGAAGCCGGCGTATTCGAGCAAGGCGCTCATGGTGGTGGCGGCGTCTTGGTTGTCATCGACGACAAGGACGCGGGGGCGGTCGGAAGGTGCGGTCATCGAAGGGTTGCTC
>JAYUGD010000314.1:0-2020 GCA_043767785.1 Zavarzinella sp.
CCGACCACCGTTGGCATCATTCTTGGCCGCGTGCAGTATAACGCCGCACGGAAGGGGGCTCGGTTTTCTACCCCGAAGGGGTTCCACAACACAGCCCAGGGCGGCTATTCGGCCGGGTGTTTCTGGTCCGCCAGCACCGCGTCCGCCGACCGGGTTTCGTATTCCACCTTCTCGCCGTCGTGGACCTGCCGGACCCCCTCGAGGACGATCGTGTCCTTGTCGGTGACGCCCGACTTGACGACGAAAATGTCTTCCAGTTCGTTCTGGACGACGATCTCGCGCTGGTGCACCACGTGGTCCTTGTCCACGACGAACACGTACCGCTTTTCGAGAATCTCGAACGTGGCCCGCTGCGGGATGACGACGGCGTCCTTCAGGGGCCGGTGGATCAACACGTTGCCGGTCTGCCCGTGCCGCAGCAGCCGGTCCGGGTTCGGGAAGTCCGCGCGGAACGCGATGTTGCCGGTCTCGTTGTTAAATTGCCCCTCGACGGTGACGGTGTTGCCCGCCGTCTGGTCGAACGTGCTGCCGTCGGCCAGCACGAGTTCGATCTTCGCGTTCAAGAGTTCCAGTCGCGCGTTCTCCGTGGCCCGGCCCTGCCGGGTCTTGTACTCGATGTACCGGGCCTCCGGGACGTTGAAATACACCCACATCACGCTGTTGTCGGACAGGGTCGTGAGGACTTCCCCCTCCTTGACCAAGCTGCCCTGCTGCTCGTGGAGGCGGTCGATGATCCCGTCGAACGGCGCCCGGACGGACGTGAAGTTCAGCTCGGCTTCCGCCAGCTTCTTCTTGGCCACCGCCTTCGCCAGCTTGGCCTCGTACAGCATCACTTCGTTAATGGAGACCACCTTGTCGGCGTGCAGCCGCTTGGTGTTGTTCAGTTCCAGTTGCGCGAGGCCGGCCTCCGCGATCTCGGCATCCAACTTGGCTTGGTAAAGGGTCGGCACGACCTTGAACAGGACGTCGCCCTGTTTCACCGGCTGGCCTTCCTTGATCGCG
Source organism: Zavarzinella sp. (assembly GCA_043767785.1). Lineage (GTDB taxonomy): Bacteria > Planctomycetota > Planctomycetia > Gemmatales > Gemmataceae > Zavarzinella. Next base: position 1,003 of record JAYUGD010000314.1, read on the forward strand.
ATCGCCTCCAAGTATCCGCTCGCCAACGCGCAGACCTTAATGTGGCGCTGCGAGTGGATCTGGCAGACGTACTGTTGGGTGATGACGACGTCCTTCACCTTGGGGCTGGTGGCCACGATGGCGTGGTGTTCCTCATGGGTCTCTTCACCCTTGTGCAAGTCGCAGGCAGGGAGTGCGAGGACAATCAGCGCCAAGGCGGCGGGGAGCGGTGTGTTTTTCATGGGTGCGGTGCGAAAAAGCAACTCCTTTGGCGGCAACTGGTTGCGGACACGCGGCGGCGCGACACGGGACGAATCATGCTCTGACGGCCGTCTTGGCTTGCCGGAGGACCAAATCAATCAAACCGTCATGGCAACCGAGACGGTGAGGGTGTTCGGGACAAGTGTGACGGCCTGTGTTGATTGCGGAAGGCTTGTCTGACGGATGACTCTGCAACCGTCGTGCCAACCCGCGGGCACGGTCAAATCAGACAGAATGCCCGACGAAAACCCGTCAATTCAACCGTTGCGAGGAACCGGATTGCCGCGGAGATGTTTTTTCCGTGAAGGACACATTGGGTGCCGGTGACTTGCCTTGAATCAGTCTGGTTCGTCCGCGACCATCCGACGGCGGGCCGCTTGGGCCGAAAACGGGGATCAGGCCTTTTGATGCCGCGCCCCGTTATGGTGTGCCGTACCCCGGCGGCGCCCGTGAGTCACGCCGAAGTTCTTGTAAGCCGCGACGCGGAGGCTTTGCGGAGAGGAGCGCGTCTTCGGCAGCCGCCGGGTGAGTGGCTGGAGCGCACCACCCGGGGCCAGACGGCCCTCGACTCGCCAAGACGCGGGGAACTCAGCCCATCGGGTCAATTCCGGCCTGACCGATGCGGAAGGGCGTGAATAGGTTATACCGCACGCGGCCAAGATCGATCTTTATCGGTCGCTCATTGTACTCCTCACGCTCCGAGCTTGTGCAAAAATCGTCGTCGCGCCATGAATGAGACAAAGAACCTTGGGTGAGCGAGTCCGCCGGGCGTACTCGC
>JAYUGD010000315.1:0-5833 GCA_043767785.1 Zavarzinella sp.
CCGTGTTCATGCCCGTCGGGACGCAGGGGACGGTCAAGGGCCTCACGCCCGAGCAAATCAAATCCACCGGCGCCCAGATCATCCTCGGGAACACCTACCACTTGGCCTTGCGACCGGGGGACGAAATTGTTGCCGAACTCGGCGGCTTGCACAAGTTCATGGGCTGGGACGGCCCGATCCTCACGGACTCCGGCGGCTTTCAAGTGTTCAGCCTCGCCGACATCCGCAAGATCACGGACGACGGCGTGAAGTTCCGCTCGCACATCGACGGGCGATTGCTGGAACTGACGCCCGAGAAGACGGTGAAGATTCAGGAGAATCTCGGCAGCGACATCGCAATGGTGTTGGACGAGTGCCCCCCGGCCGACGCGGAAGAGAAGCATATTCGCCGGGCGATCAACCGCACGCTGATGTGGGCTGAACGGTGCAAGGCCGCTCACGTCCGAGAAGATCAGGCGTTGTTCGCCATCGTGCAAGGCGGCGTCCACGTCAATTTGCGGGAAGAATGCGCCAAGCCGCTCGTGGACATGGACTTCCCCGGCTACGCCCTCGGGGGATTCAGCGTCGGCGAAAAGCCGGAGGTGATGCACGCTCTGCTGCCGGCGTGCGCCGCCCTGCTGCCCGAGCGCAAGCCGCGGTACTTAATGGGCGTCGGCCGGCCGGAAGACTTGCTCGCCGGCGTGGCCGCCGGCATCGACATGTTCGACTGCGTGATGCCCACCCGCAACGGCCGCAACTCCTTCGCCTTCACCGCCGAGGGCACATTGCGAATGCGGAATGCCGTCCACCGGCGAGATTCGCGGCCGGTCGAGTCCGATTGCCCCTGTTACACGTGCGCCCACTTTTCGCGGGCGTACTTGCACCACTTGTTCCACGCGAAGGAGATGCTGGGGCCGACCCTGCTCTCCTTGCACAACGTGGCGTACTACCTGCGAGTGATGGCCGGCGCCCGCGCCGCCATCGAAACCGGCGCCTTCGCGGCCTTCCGCGGCGAGTGCCTTGCCCGTTGGAACCGGCAAACCTAGGATAAGCCTTCTTTCCCCAAGGCGATGGAACGGACCCGCACCGTGATTGTTGACTTTTGCCACGCGATTTTCGCCCAAGGCGGCGAACCGCCCGCCCAACTGGATTGGAAGACGTTCATCCCCTTCGGCGTCATGGGCCTGATGCTCGTGATGTTTTTCCGCGCCTCCTCCAAGCAGAAGCGCGAACTGCAAACCGCCCTGTCGGCGATGAAGAAGAACGACAAGGTCGTAACCTCCGGCGGCATCCTCGGCGTGGTGGTCGCCATGAAAGAGGGCGAAGACGAAGTCACCCTAAAAGTGGATGACGCCACCAACACCCGCATTCGGGTGCTGAAGAGTTCCGTGCTGCGGATCATCGCGGACACGCCCGCGGCGGGCGACGGCAAAACAAGCTGACGGCGGCGGGTATCTCGAAACTTCTCCCCCGGCCGGGACGCCGGGGGCTGGCTCCGGGTGGAACGATGCAACGATCTTTCTTGTCGCGGATCATCATTTGTCTGATCCCGACCCTCTTGGCGACGGCCATGGTGGTCTGGGCCTATTCGAAGGACCCCGTCAACTACACCGGGTTCCGGCGGGGCATCGACCTCTCCGGCGGGACCATCCTCGTGTACGAGGTGGACCAGACGCTCTCCAAGGAGAGCCGCGGCATCGACGACACCGGCAGCCGGGCCGTCGCCGACTACGCCCTGGCCGAGGCCATCAAGCGCCGCATCGACGACAAGGACTTGCTGAACGTGATCGTCCGGCCGCTCGGGACGACGCGCGTCGAAATCATCATGCCGTTCGGCGCCCCGACGAAGGACGGCAAGGGGACGCAGGGCCAGAACGAAGTCGAGGACATCAAGCGCCGGATCAACGAGGTCGGCAGCTTGGAGTTCCGCATCGTCGCCAACACGAGCGACGACTCGGTGGCCCTCGAAGACGTGCAGACCTTCCTGAAGAACGCCAAGGCCAAGGACTCGAAGGAGGCCGACGCCCTCAAGAAGGCCGCCGAGGCCGGCGTGCCGCCGCCGTTCCCGAACCGCTCCGCCGACGCGGCCATCGTCCTCGACAATGACACGACCGGCACGCCCGTCCGGTATGAGTGGGTTGAATTGGACAAGAACGAGCGCTACGACCTCGGCCTGAGTTCAACGGCGACAACGAAGAGCGGGCGCCGCGACTACTTCAAAACCTTGGAGGACGCCCGCAAAAATAACGATGTCTACATCGACTCGTACTCCGACGAGCGCGGCAAGTCCACCACGATCTACTACAGCCGCAAGTCCGAAAGCCTGCGGGACAAGGCCGAGAGCGACAAGAAGCAGTTCGACTACTTCATCCTCACCCGCGTGTCGGACAAGGACCGCGTGCTGGTCGGCGGGGACGTGTCCATCACCGCCAACGTCTCCCAAGACGAGCGGCAGAACCCGGCCGTGGCCTTCACGTTCAACAGCCGCGGCGGGGACAAGTTCTTCGAAGTCACCACGCGCAACAAGCCGTCCGACTCCCAAGGCAACGGCGTGCTGCGGAAGCTGGCCATCATCCTGAACCAGCGGCTGATCTCGGCACCGACCCTCAACGTGCCGATCCGGACGCACGGGCAGATCACCGGCAGCTTTAAGCTGGAAGACGTGCAAAACGTCGTCCGGCTGCTCCGCCAGGGGGCCTTGCCGGCCACCTTGAAGAAACAACCCGTGAGCGAGAACACCATCGGGCCGACGCTCGGTGCCGACACCATCCGCAACGGGACGCGGGCAGTCGGCTTCGCCTTCGCCGCCATCCTGATCTTCATGATGGTCTACTACCGCTTCGCCGGCGTCGTGGCGACCATCGCCCTCTTGGCGAACTTGCTGCTGACCGTCGGCTTCATGCTGCTGGTCAACGCCACGTTCACGCTGCCGGGCCTCGCGGGCATCGTGCTGATGCTCGGGATGGCCGTGGACGCCAACGTGCTGATCTACGAGCGCGTCCGCGAGGAGCGGGACCGCGGCCTCAACCTCGTCGCCGCCCTGCGGAACGGGTACGAGCGGGCCTTGCCGACGATCATCGACACCCACTTGTCCAGCATCTTCACCGCCATTGTCCTCTACGCGGTCGGCAACGACCAACTGAAGGGCTTCGGCATCTCGCTCACCGTCGGCCTCGTCATCAGCCTGTTCACCTCGCTGTACATGACGCGGCTGATCTTCGACATCTGGCAGACCAGCAAGAAGCCGCGGCAACTGACCATGATGCGGATGTTCAGCAAGCCGAACATCGACTTCATGAGCATCCGCAAGGCGATGTTCACCACCACGGCCGTCCTCACGGTCCTCGGCCTCGGCCTGTTCCTGATGCGCGGGACGCGGAGCCTGAACGTCGACTTCGTCGGCGGGACGGCGTACAGCGGCCAGTTGAACCAGCCGCTGAACATCACAGAACTTCGAAAAGTGCTTTCCGAAGACCGCCAAAAGGAACGGCTCACCGTCACGGAGGCGCGGGAAATTCAAGACGCCTCCGGGAAGATCCGCAAGACCTTCGAACTGACCTACGCGGACGGCGACAAGACCATCGTGTCGCTGGCCAACGAGCCGGACGGCGCCACGCCGGAGGCCCAACTCGCCAACGTGAAGGCCCGCGCTTCCGTGCTGCCGGACTGGTCCGTGGAGCAGATTTTCACGGCGGACTCCTCCGGGGACGCCAGCCGGATTTTCAACGTCCGCACGACGGAGCGCGAGGCCGAGTTGGTGCAGGCGTCGATCAACCGCATGTTCGTCGGCCCGGACGACAAGCCCCTCCTGTTGGAGACGACGGCGACCGTCGGCAAGCAGGGCAATGACTGGGTGCTGACGTTCAACAAGCCGGTGTCCAAGAGCTACGTCAAGACGCTCATGGAGAAGCAGTTCCAGAACCGCCTCTCCGCGGAGTACGTCGCCTCGGACGTGTTCGAGGTGTCGGAAATGGGCGAGGCGAAGGACGGCCGGTACGAGCAAATGCGGGTCGAAATCTTCAAGGACGCCAACGCGGGCATCGCCCAACTGGCGAAGACCCCCGGCGACGTGGAGGCCCTCCTGAACACGGCCGCCAAAGAGTTCGCCGCCAAGCCGCAGGCCGAGCGGCTGGAAACCTTCGACGGCACCCTGGCGTCCGAGACGCGGTCGCGGGCCTTGTACGCCATCGCCGCCAGTTGGCTGGCCATCCTGATGTACCTGTGGTTCCGCTTCGGGAACTGGACCTTCGGGGCGGCGGCCGTCATCTGCCTGATCCACGACTTGTGTTTCACCCTCGGGTGCATCGCCCTGTGCTACTACGCCCACGACACGATGATCGGAAAGTTGCTCGGGTTGCAGGACTTCAAGATCGACTTGCCCGCCGTGGCCGCCCTCCTCACGCTGGTCGGCTACTCGGTGAACGACACGATCGTCGTCTTTGACCGCATCAAGGAGGTGCGGGGCAAGAACCCGGCCCTCACGTCGCAGATGATTAACGACAGCGTGAACCAGACCCTGAGCCGGACGGTGCTGGCCTCGTTCACGACGTTCCTCGTGGTGATCGTGCTGTACGCCTTCGGCGGCGAGGGGGTCCACCTGTTTGCCTTCGTGATGGTGGTCGGCGTGATCGTCGGGACGTACTCCTCGATCTACATCGCCAGCCCGCTCTTGCTGATCTTCGGCGAAGGCAAGCCGAAGCCGTTGGAAGGCATGTCGGCCTCGGTCGCCACGTTGGGCGCCAAGGCGTGACACGGGCGTAAAAGTGTGAAACGAAAGAACCCCGCGAGTTACCCTCGCGGGGTTCTTTCGTTGACGACCTCCGCAGTTCACTTCACCAAGCGGGAACCAGCCATGCCCATCGCCAACCCGGTCGCCGTGTACAATGCTTCGACCAATCAGGAAGCCATGCTCCTGAAGCACCTCTTGATTGAAGCTGGCATTGAGGCCGACATCACGCAAGACTTGTCCTTAGCCGGCCTGTGGATGGGCGGATCGGCCACGAACATCCACACCCCGAAAGTATGGGTGGACCGCACCCAGGCCGAAGCCGCCGCCGTGCATCTTCGAGACTACGAGCAAAAGCGCCTGGACCGCTCCGAGTTCGCGGCGAAGGAGGGGGCCGCCGGCCCGCCGGTCGAAGGCCGGTGCGAGGAATGCGGCGCCACGTCGCTCTTCCCGGCGGTGCAACAGGGGTCCGTGCAGACTTGCCCGAAGTGCGGCAAGTCGATGGACGTCGGCCCGATGGAAGACGGGGATTGGTGGGAAGACGACGGGGAAGCGCCCGAGGCGTAAGCCGCGTCACGTCCCATATTACGTGACATTCGGCACACCGTTTGCCACAATGGAGCGTGCAACCGCCCCGCGCTTGGCCGCCGCCCGTTGACGGCGCCGCGCGGGGCCGACCTCTCACCTCCGACGGAGAAACCGCCATGGCCATCGCCAACCCGGTCGAAGTCTACGGGGCTTCGTCCACCCAAGAAGCGCAACTGATGACCGAACTGCTCGGGGCAGCCGGCATCCACGCCGAGCTGACCGAGGACGTGACGCCCGAGGGCGAGTGGATGGGGGCCACCGCCCCCAGCGGCCACCTGTCCCGCCTGTGGGTGGACGACGACAAGGCCGAGGAGGCCGCCGCCGTCCTCGCGGACTACGAGGCCCGCCGGGACGCCGAACTCGCCGCCCGCGATGTGGCGGACGCCGTGCCCGTGGAGGCCCGGTGCGAGGAGTGCGGCCAAATCTCCGAATTCCCGGCCGGCGAGTGGGGATCCGTCCAAGAATGCCCCGACTGCGGGGCCACGATGGACGTGGGCCCAGTCGCGGACGGCGACTGGTGGAAGGGAGAGGGCGAAGCGC
>JAYUGD010000316.1:0-15216 GCA_043767785.1 Zavarzinella sp.
GGGGGCCGCCGGGCTGTTGACGACGCTGGCGGCCGTGGATGCTGGCAAGGACGTGGCCCTCGCCAACAAGGAAACGATGGTGGTCGCCGGGGCCTTGGTGATGGAGCGGGCCGCGAAGACCGGCTCCCGCATCCTGCCGGTGGACAGCGAACACAGCGCCATTTTTCAGGCGATGGAAGGGCACCGCGAATCGGTGGAGCGGGTCGTCCTCACCGGCAGCGGCGGCCCCTTCCGCGGGCAGTCGCCGGCCGACTTGGCCCGCGTCACCGTTGAAGAAGCCCTCAACCACCCGACGTGGAAAATGGGGCCGAAGATCACCGTCGATTCGGCCACCATGATGAACAAGGCGCTGGAAGTGATCGAGGCGAAGTGGCTGTTCGGGCTGGCCGCGGACCAGATTCGCGTGATCGTCCACCCGGAGTCGGTCGTCCACTCCTTCGTCGAGTTCCGGGACGGGTCCGTGCTGGCCCAGTTGTCCCCGCCGGACATGCGGCTGCCGATCCAGTTCGCCCTGACCTACCCCGAGCGGTGGGCCAGCCCGACCAAGCGCATGAACTGGGCCGAATTGAATTGTCTGCGGTTCGAGCAGCCGGACGCCGACACCTTCCCGGCCTTGGGCCTCGGGTTCCGCGTCGCGCGAGACGGCGGGACCGGCGGAGCCGTGCTGAACGCCGCGAACGAGGTCGCCGTCGAGAAGTTCTTGGCCGGGGCGATCCCGTTCCCCGAGATCCCCCGCCTCGCCGCGGCCGTCTTGGACGCCCACCCGCTCAACGCCCGCCCGACGCTCGATGAATTGCTGGCCGCCGACCAGTGGGCCAGAACTGAAGTCTCCCGTCTCCTCACTAATACCCGGACCCGATGAACGACACCCCCGCCGATAATACTGTCCCCGCCGAACACCCATCCGCCGAGAAGCAGGCTGGCTGGCTGCAAAAGAACTTCATGCCCGTGCTGTTCGTGGCGGCCGTCGTGGGGGTCATTGCCTGGTACGGGCCGAACGTCGCCGACGTGGCCCTCGCCGCCCTCGGGCTGGGGCTGGTGATCTTCTTGCACGAACTCGGCCACTTCCTCGCCGCGAAGTGGTGCGACGTCCACGTCTCGACGTTCAGCATCGGCTTCGGCAAGGCCATCCCCGGGTGCCAGTTCCGGTACGGGGAGACGACGTACAAGCTCGGGTGGATCCCGCTCGGCGGTTACGTGCAAATGGTCGGCGAGGGCGAGAACGCCGACTCCGAGGAGGCCGACGAGGACCCGCGCTCGTTCAAGAACAAGGGCGTCTACCAGCGGATGCTCATCATCTCGGCCGGCGTGGTCATGAACCTGATCCTCGGCATCACCTGCTTCGTCGTCGCGTACTCCCACGGCGTCGAGGAGCCGCCGGGCATCATCGGGTCCGTCGCGGCCGGGTCGCCCGCGTGGCAGGCCGGCATCCGGGCCGACTCGATGATCCTGCAAATCGGCGGCATCGAGAAGCCGACGTACCCCGACATCCGCACAAAGGTCATGGGGTCGTGGAAGGGGGACATCATCACGCTGCGCCTGCGGCACCGGGACGGGACGGAAGAGACCGTCGCCGTGTCGCCGAAGCGTGACGAGGGCGAACTGTTCCCGACCATCGGCATCGTGCAGGCCGACCAGTTGAGCCTGTTCAAGTCCCCGAAGGGCGGCCCCGCGCGACCCTTCCGGGAGGGGAGCTCAGCCAAGTTCGCGGAAGGCCCGGACGGCAACGGCTTCCTGCCCGGCGACAAGATCGTCGCCACGTCGGCCGACCCGGCCGACGTAGCGGCCGTCAAGGCGCTCCCCGTGGACCCGCTCGACCCGGCCAAGAAGAAGCTAGACTTCTTCGAGTTCCGCGACAGGATGCAACTGCTGCGGGACAAGACGGTGACGGTCCGCGTGGACCGGGACGGCACGCTGCTCGACATCCCCGTCGCCCCGGAGTACACGCTCGTCCTGCCGGGCGTGCGGTTCCAGACCGGCCGCATCACGGCCGTCCGGGCCGACTCCCCGGCGGCCCGCGCCAAGCCCGTCGAGGGGGCGAGCGAGCCGGGTCTGCAGGCCGTCAACGCCGCCGTCGCCGACTCCGGCGACCGCCTGATCGCGGTGGAAGTCACCAAGCCGGACGGCAAGAAAAAGCGGTTCGTGGACGCCCCGGCCCCGAAGGCCGACGCGGACGCCGAAGCCGTGACGCTCGACCCGGTGCGACTGCCATTTGAACTGAGCGAGTGGGCCGAAAGTTGGCTGCGCCGTTCGAAGGGCGCCGACCAAGCCAAGCTGCCGCCGGTCCGCGTGACGGTCATGCGGTCGGCGGACGCCGCCCAGAAGACGCCGCGGCGGTGCGTCTTCGACGTGGAGTGGGACGCGAACTTCCGCTTCGCCCACGACATCACGAACACCTTCGCCGCGCCGCTGACGCTCGCCGGCCTCGGGGTCGGCTACCAGGTGGAGACGGCGATCGACGCCGTCGAGCCGGGGTCCGCGGCCGACCGCGCGGGGCTGAAGCGGTCCGACGTGATCACGGCCGTCCGGCACAAGTACCTGACGCCGAATGACAAGGTGGCCGACCAGAAAGAATGGAGCCCCCTCAAGCAGAACCACGGGGCGTACTTCACGCAATACTTGCAGTTGATCGAGTTCCCCGACCTGAAAGTGAAGGTCAAGCGGCCGGTCGAGAACGAGAACCGCGACGAGGAGTTGGAGATCGACATCACCGCCGTGCGAGACACGTCGTGGCCGCAAAACGCCCGCGGCTTCAATTTCGAGCCGGACACGCGGACGCAGAAGGCCGAGGACTTTTGGGAAGCCGTCCAGTTCGGCGGCCAGCGCACCGTGCGGATGATCCGGACGATTTACCAGCAACTGTACGCCTTGGTGTCCGGCCGCATCTCGGTCAAGTCGATGAACGGGCCGCTGTCGATCGCCAACATCTCTTACAAGATCGTCGGCCACGACATTTGGACGTTCATCGTCTTCATTGGGATGATCAGCCTCAACTTGGCGGTGGTGAACTTCCTGCCCATCCCCGTGCTGGACGGCGGCCACATGGCCTTCCTGCTCTACGAGAAGATCCGCGGCAAGCCGGCCCCGGAGAAGCTCATGGAGTGGTCAATGTACATCGGCCTGGGGCTAATCCTGAGCCTGATGGCATTCGTGATCTACTTGGACGTGAAGAGGCTGTTCTTGTGACGAGTCACGCAGGCCGCCGGCGGTCGCTCCAATCCCACCGCCGCGAGGCGGTCGCGTTGGAGTTCCGCCTTCAGGCGGTCTGTGACCATCCTATCGCGGTAGGGTGAGGACCGAGTCTTCGACGGTCCGACCCCGCGGGCGAGCGGTCGTCACCCGCGAAGGCGAACCCTCGAAGACTCGGTTCGCCGGTCACATGGGGGCGTCAGGCCCAAGACCGCCTGAAGGCGGAACTCCAACGCGACCGCCTCGCGGCGGTGGGATTGGGGCGAACGATCATCTCGAACAGCCCCCCGCTTACTTCGGCCGCGTCAGCGGGACTGTCGCCTTCGTCGTCTTGTCCACTTGCACTTCCACGCGGACTTCGCCGCGGCTGCCGGCGCCGGCGTCGGCCTTCGCCGAGGCCACCTTGTAGAAGCCCGGGGGCAGTTCCTCGAACAGGTACTCCCCCTTGGCATTCGTGCGGCCGGCGGCCTTCTCCTCGTTCTTGGCGTCGCGGAGCAGCACCGGCGTGTCCGGCTGCGGGCGGCCGCCGCGCTCCACGCGGACGGCGATCTTGCCGACCAGTTTCTTGTCCACCAGTTCGATGCGCACCGTCTTTGTGCTCTCCAGCCCGACCGCGTTCAGGACGACGGCCGTCACTTCCATCGGGCCTTTCTTGTCGGCCGGCATCGGCAGTTCGGCCACCCAGCGGTCTTTGACCAGCGTGGCCTCGACCTTGGGGGCCTCCGGCGGGATTTTGCCGTCCGGGCCGGGCTTGCCCAGCACGAACTCGACCTTGGTGATCGGCGTCGTCTCCGCGTCGGACGCCGTCACGCTCACCGGCAGCGGCGTCCCGCGGACGTGTTGCTTCTCGAACGTCCCGAACAGGATGTCCCCCTCTTCGGCGGGCGTGTCGTCCACCACGATCTGGGCGATGAACTCCTTCTTGTCGCCGGCCCCTAAGGCGGCCCGCAGTTCGTACTTGCCGCGGATGGCCGACGTGTCGAACGTCACCACGCGGTCGCGCACGGTGTCGGCCACTTCCAAGGCCCCGTCCGGCCCGGCCAGGTTCAGCCACACGCGGACTTCCCGCGGCGAGCCGGTGTTCACCACCTCGTCGGCCTGCCGGTACGTGCCGGCCCGGCTGCGGTCCAGTTTCAGCAGCAGGTCGTCCCGCGGGGACTCGTTCTCGACTTCGGCGAGGAACTTCGTGGCCGTCGAGGGCCGGACGAAGAACACCGGGGTGAACGACCGCTCGGCCCCGAACTCGTTGGACCGGATTTCGCGGACCAACTTCACGGACATCGCCGACCCGTCCACGGGCAGTAGTCGGACGGCCGGGGCGGTGATGAGGTCCGGCGTAGCCGTCTCGCCTTGCCGGACTTGCGGGGCGTAGGTGAAGGCGCGGGCGTAGCCGTCCACGTCCAAGTGGAAGCGGACGAAGCCGGCGGCCTTGGGGGCGAGGTTGATCTCCGAGGCGTACAAGGACACGTCCTTGGCGCCGGGCTTCAACTCGCGCTGGTACGTCCCGGCCCGCAGCGGGTTCGCGGCGAGGGACAGTTGCGGCGGGAACATCAGCGACACGCGCACGGGGTCGGCCTCGGTGATTAGCGGGCTGGCCTTCGCGTCCATGGTGACCTTCAGGTCGCGGAGGCCCTTTTTGCCTTCGAGTTCGATCTTCGTCACGTCGATCAGCGTGGCCGGCAGGGCGATGTCCACTTTGAACTCGCGCTTGGCGAGTTCCTTGCCGGCGGCGTCCGTCACGCGGACGCGGAAGGCGAAGCCCTTTGACTCGGCGAGGACGGTGCGCTTCAACTCCACGCCGGGCGGCGGCTCGGGGGCTTCTTCCTTCTTCGGTTCGGCCTTCAAGGCGTCCGGCTTCGGGGCCGGGGCGTCCTTCTTCGGCTCGGCCTTCGGGGCCGGCGGCGGGAAGGCGACGGCTTTCGTCTCGTCGTTCTTCAGCTCCACCGTGGTCTTGGCCAGCGTGCCCAACCCGTCGGCTTCCAAGAGGACGGTGAACGTCTTCTTGTCCCCGGAGGTGTTCTTCACCTCCACGGCGACGGCCTGCTTACTGTTCGGCCGGACGGCGACGCTGGTGACGCTCGCGGTCAGCCCTTGGCGCAGGGTGATCACGGCGTCGTCCGCGAACCCGGCGAGCGAGGCGGCGAACAGGCCGACGGTGGAAAGGCGGGTCGTCACGGACATCGCGGAACTCCTGATCGAAAACAGTCACGGCGTCGTTGCCGCCAAAGCGGCCAGCCGACGCACGGCCGCCGCGAACTCTTTCGCGGCCGGGTGCGCCAACGTGTCGGCCTTGGCGGCGAACGCCAAATATCGGTCACGCGCCAGCCCGGCGGCCCACTGCCGCTCGGCCTCCCGGCGCAACGTCACAACCGGGTCGGCGGCCTCCCGGTCCGCCGGCCCGTCCCGCGCGGGCAACGCCCACGCGATGGCCGCCCGCTCGGCGTCGGCGGCCTTGGCGTACCGCTCTCGCACGGCGTTGCCCGCGTCGCGGAGGCGGCCGGCCAGTTCGGCATCGGCCCCGTCCGCCCTCACCGCCTGCCCGGCGGCCGTCAGCAAGCGGGCCAGTCGTTTCAATCGGCCGGGGTCCAGCCCCGCGTCTTCCGGCGGCGGGTCGCCGACTGATTTCGCGGGCGCCGGCGGCCCGGCCGTCACCATTTCCACGGCCCCGGGGGCCAGTTGGTTCGCCGTCTCGCGGGCGGCCGTCGCCATTGCCGTGCGGGCCTTCGCGTCCCACCACGGGGACCGCAGCGCGGCCCGCTGGTCCCGCAGCGTGGCCGTCGGCGGCGGGACGACCAACGTCGCGTACCGCCGGCGGTGGTCCCGCAACAGCCCGGTCGTGCGGGTAAGTTCCCCCGCGTCCGTCGAGCCGTCGATCTTCGCCCGCACGTCGGCGAACGCCGCGAGCAACTCGCCCCACACCCGCTCGGCCTCCGGCCGGTGAACGGGGTTCGTCACGGGCGTGTCGGCCAGCACGCGAACGGCGGCGGCCATCTCGTCCCACTCCCGGCGGGCGAGGGCGTCCGCGTCGGCCAGCAGCCGAATTTCGCGGTAGCGGTCCGCGAGCCGCTTCAACTCGGCCAGCGCCGCCTCGCGGGCCTTCTGCCCCGGTTTGAACATCGTGACAAAGTGCGTTTGAAAATCACCGTCGGCCTGTTGCAAGAGGGGTGCGATTTTACCGGCCGAGCGCGGATCCGTGATGATCGCTTCCTCCGCCGCAGCCGTCGCCCGCAGCATAATCGGCAAAGTCCCCGCGTCCCACAAATTCCGTATCTCCGGGTCCGCCTCTGCGATGAACCGGACGGCGTGCCACTCGGCCGGCAGCGGCTTGGCCGCCTCGGGCGCCGTGCGGAACGCCGACACGGCGGCGAGCGCGTCCCGGAGTTGGGCGGCCGTGTAGTCGGCCGCCGGGTCCGGTTGGGTCAGCAAGGCGTTGAACAAGTGAACGGCAGCGGCGTTCAGCCACTCCGGGGCGACTTCCTTGTCGGCCAGCGGTTTCAGCAAGGCGTCGATCTCTTCTGACTTCGCGGCCGGGTGCTGGCGCAGCTTGCGGACGACTGGCAGCAGGGCTTTTTCGACTTCGGCGGCCGCCTTCGCGTCGGGCATCTGGCCAATCCGGGCGAGGGACCACACCGGCGGGCCGGCGGGCGAATCGGCTTGCAGTCGCCCTTGCCAGTCGCGGACCTTCGGAGCGATGTCGGCCTCGATCTGCGGGCCGGGCACGCCGCCGAGCCAGCGGAGTTCGGCCCGGGCGGCCGCGTCCCGGTAGTCGGCGAATGCCCGCGGCGAATACTGGTGGGCATTCTTGGCGCGCCAAGTGTCCAAGTCGGCCCACGCGGCGGTCAGCCAAATGGGCGGCGGCCCGAGCGACTCGGGGGCCGACGCCGGGCCGGGCGGGCCGACGTGCGAGACGAGGCGCACGTCTTTCGGGACGCCGTACCGCGTCGGCGGGAAGTGCGGCGCCTTGTGCCACTCGTCCCACTGGCGGACGCGGGCCTGGGCGAAGGCGATCACCTCGTCGGCGGTCACGTCCCCGTCCGGCTTCCGGCCGCCGCCCCAGCCGTCGGCCCGGCCGCGAAGCCCCTCCTCGACGGCGAACGCGAACGCCCCGCGCTTCAACTCGGGGGAGAAGTACGGCGGCTCGGCCGGCGAACAGGACACGAACAGGTCGAACGGGATCAACTGGTCGGCGGCCAAGCGCGTGAGTTCGGCGTGCAGGTTGGCCCGGCACGCCGGCCCGAGGAAGCCGTGCCGGGGGTCGTCCACCGGGCGCACGTCCAAGAAGAACAGCAGCGCGGGAACAGTACGGGCGGCTTCAATCACTTTGGCCAGCGACAGCCACGAGGCCGCGTCGCGGGGGTCGGCCTTTGCCGGGAGAACGGCGACGCCGGGGCCGTCCGCGACGCCGAACACGGACAGGTACAACACGGCGGTTCGATGGCCCCCGCGCGTGCGGTCGCCGAGGCGCCGGATTTCGGCGAGTATCGGCTCGGCTTCTTGGCTTTGTACGGTCTGCACCGCGTCGCCGGGGAACGCGGCCCGCAGGGCGTCGGCGTCCTGCCCGGCGAACCCGTTGATCGGCCAGCCGCGGACTTCCTCGTAGTCGGTGACGGCGATGCCCACGAACAGCGGCTTCGGGTCGGCCTTCTTCCACAGGATCAGCCCGACGATGGCCCCGGCCGACACCACCGCGAACAGCAAGGCGACGCGGCCGCGGAATTTGCGGGTGGCCCGCGGCTTGCCCGGCCGGCCGCCGGGGGCCACGCCCCGGCGCTGGTGCCGCCAGTCGTTCGTCGGTCGGTCGGCCGGCATCAGCGCCCTCGGGTCAGTTGTTCGGCAAGGCCCGCTTTGGCAACAGGTCGCGACTGTTGATCTCCAGCGCGTCTTTCGGCGTCAATTCCAGCCGGGTGGCCGTGCGCTTGATCGCGTCCACGGAGTACACGTCGAGTGTCAGCGGGCGGGCCAAGTCTTCCGGCAGCGGGCCGAAGCGGGCGACGTACACGCCGGCGGGGCCGTACCAGCGGTGCTCTTCCTCCAGCGTCCAGCGCTGGTCTTTGTCGATGAGTTTGACGGCCCGGCACACGACCGGCGACCCCGTCGGGTGCCGCAGCCGCACCGTGAGGTATTTCCCCTCGGCGGCGATGCTCTCCAGTGTGATCTCCCCCACGCCTTGGACGCCGAACTTCTTGGCGGCGGCCGCGTCTTCCGCGAGGCGGTTCAGGCTCTTGAACTCCAGCGTGGCCTTGCCCTCCTGATCCGGCCAGCGGTCCAGCCAATACCCGTCGATTTTTGGGGGCGCCGGGGCGATGGCCACTTCCGTCCGCCCCTTCCGCGGCACCCACTTGTGGGCGGTGACGAGCCACGCCGGGGCGATGCGGTCGAACACGTTCTCGACGCGGATCCCGGCCGGCGCGGCGTCCGCGTCGGCCGCGGTCACGTCGAACCACGCGAACTGCGGGAGTTCGCGGCGGAGTTGGTCGGCCCGGTTCGCCGACGGCTTTTCCAGCGTGACCAGCAGTTCGACGTCGTCTCGCCCGTCGAGCACGACGCGGCGGGTCATGGCGGCCGTCATGCGTATTGGCGCGGACTTGGTGTCCGCGTCGGCGGGCAGGTCGGCCCTCTTCACGTCCGCATATGACGGCAGGGTGAGGGCCAATTTCCCCCCTTCCCGCTTCAGCCGGAGCGCCAGCCGGTCGGCCGGTTGCAAGTACAGGGGGAGCAACTCGTCGGCCGTCCGCAAGGTGTACAGCCCCGGATTCAGCCCCCGCGTGGGCGGCAAGTTCGCGTACGACTCCAGGAGGGACACCGGGACGCGGCCGGCCCGCTTCCCGTCCTTGTCCAGAATTTGCACGCGCGGGATCATGGCCTCCCGCAGCGCGGCGGCCAAGTCGGCCGTGGACCGCAGCCGGGCCGTCTTCGCCTCCTTGGGCCAAATCTCGGCCGGGGTCCGCGTCTCCGGGTAGCGGGCTTCGTTCGTCATCGCCGCGAACTGGGCGCGGGCGGTCGCCTCGTCGGCCTCCGTGGTCCCAAACAGAAGCAGGTGGACGGCCACGTCGTCCGGGAACTTCGTCGGGTCGGTCAAGAAGCTCAACACGTCGGCCCCGGCATCGGCCCCGGCCACGTTGTCTTCGCCGTCCGAGATGACGAGCAGGTTCTTGGACCCGGCCCGGAAATACTTTTTGACGCCGTCCGCGTCGAGCGTCTTCACGATGGCGTGGGCGATGGGCGACGACCGCCCGTACGGCTCGTTCTCGGCAGCCAGCAGGCGGTCGTACACGCGCTTCGCGTGGGCGTCCGGCGTGTTCCACGCCGTCGGCTCCAACAACACCCGCGGCGTGTAGGAGCGCGCCCCGTCGCCGGCCATCAGGATGACCGTCACATAGGAATCGCTCGGCAGCTTCGCCAGCACCTCGCGGACGGCCCCGGCCGCCAGGAACAACTTGGTATCCGTCTGGCCCGGCCCCAATTGCTTCATGCTCAGCGAGGCGTCGAACAGGATGACTGTTGAGCCGCTCATCAGGGACTCGTCCCCGCTGACGGAGATCATCGCCCGGTCGTCCTTGGGCGTACGGTGAATCCACGTGTATGTCGGCGTCCCGAACGACTGGGACGTGAGCTTCGCGGCCGGCTTGGCGCCGCGGAAGAAGAGTTCCGCGTCCACCTGCCCGGCGGCTTTATCGACGACGGACGTCCGGTCCACTTGCAAGGGGACGGGCACGAGGGCCGGCTCCGCGTCGGCCTTCTCGAAGCCGGCGACGGCGACGCCCTTGCCGGCCGGGTACTGCGCCGAGGACAGCGGCTTGGAAACGGCCGTCACTCGCAGCACGGGGAACCCGGCGGCGCTTTGGGCGGCGACGCGCAGTTTCGGCTTTTCTTCGGGCCGGTCGGTGACGTAGAGCGAGCCGTCTTCCCACGCCAGGGTGAATTTCGGCGGCGTCAGTTTCGCCCGCACGGCGGCGGCGTCGGCCAACCGCTTCTCCTTCGTGACCGTGTCCAGCGGCTCGCCGTTCACGATGATGTCTTCGGCCGTTTGCATGTAGGCGTCGGCCGCACGCCGGCAGTACGGCTTGGCCGCCCCGGCGTCCACTTCGGCCCACCCGTCGGCGATGCTGCGATTGGCGTGGGCGAGCAACAGGTCGTGCATCCACACCCGGCGGCCGGCGGCCACCGGGTTCTCGCCCGGCAAGAGCGCCCCGTCGCACGCGGCGGCGTACCGGCACGCCTTGGCAAGTTCCCGCTTGGCCACGTCGCCGTTCGCCCGCGACGCGTCGGAGAGACTTTGCGATGTCATCGCCGGCAGCGCGCGGTATGTAGTGGCCACTTGTTCTCCTACGTCGCCAAGAGCGCGCGGCCATAATTCCGCGTCGGCGGTGGCGACCTTCGGCCCGAGTTGAGACCACGACGGCGCGCCGGCCGACTTCAACTCGTCCGTCAGCCCGGCCCCGAGGACGGCCAGGGCCATGCGCGCGTGCCGCATGGCCAACAGGCGGGATGAAGAGTCGGTCGGGGCGGCGTTCTGAGAAGTCGTGGCCGTGTGCAGCTTCCCCGACGTGGACTTGAGCCGCCGGTACAAGACCGCCCGCAGGGCCGGTGCGATGAACGGCACGCGCAGGGCGTTGTCGAGTCGGTGCCAGTCCGACGGTAACAGGGTGGTGGACTGGGCGAGTTCGTCAACCTCTTGTTGGAATCGCTTCATCACGGCGGCGTACGCGCCGGCCACATTAGTGGGGTCCAGTTGGGCCGTGAGGCGGTGAATGTCCGGCAGGCGGGCCGGGGTCGGCTCCGCGAGCGAGCGGGCGAGGTCATGGAACTGTTTGGCGATGTCTTCCAGCGAAGTCAGCAGGGCGTCCGTGTTCGCGGCCGGCGTGCGCTGGTTCGCCGCCCAGAAGGCGTAGTACGGCAGGCGGGTTTGCACGTCGTCCCGCACGCGGTAGGCCGTCGCCAGTTTGGCGGTGGCCGTCTGCAAGTCGTCGTACTGCGTGGCGGCGGCGGCCAGGCGGCCGCGGCCGTTCTTCCAGTCGGCCTCGGCCGACGAGAACAGCAAGTCGATGCCCGTGCGGCGCAGGTGATCGGCGGCGGCCAGCGGTTCGGCCAGCCAGCGGGCTACTTGTTCCGGGTAGGTGTACTCGGCCCCCGGCGTCACGAACCACGCGGCCCGCTCGCCGGCCATGTGGACGCGCAGGGCGAGGGCGATGTCCGCCCCGGCGGCCATCGGGCGGTCACGCTCGGCGTGCAGAATCCGCAGCAACTGCACTTCGGCTTGCCGGTCCCGCACCGCATCCAGTTGCTTCAAGAGGGCGCTGGCCGCGTCAATGTCCGCGGGGGAAACGGTGGCTTGCTTCGCCAGCCGGTCCAGCAGTTCGGCGGCAAGGGCGCTCGCGGCGGCGTCGCGCGGGCCGGTCTGCTTGTCCCATTCCTTCGTCTGGTCGGCGGGCGGCAGCGCGAGCAACTTGTCCAGTGTGCCGGCCGGCAGTTTGACGGCGGGCTGGCCCATCGCCCGAGGGACGGGGAAGGCGTTCGTCAGGCATTCCGGCGTGCGGTTCCACGGGGTTTGCGTCAGTTCGCGGTCGAGCTTCGCCAGTTGGGCGAGGCCGGCGGCGGGGACCGACCCGGTGTCGCGGGCCAGTTTTTCGCACCGCAACGCGAGATCGAGATATTGTCGCCACAGGTGCGGGGCCGTCGCCTCCGGCCGGGGTTGGCGGGCGGCCAGTTCGGCCGTGCGGTCCCAAATGCCGCGCAGGTCGGCCGGGGCGTCGGCGGAGAGGCCGGGGGCTTCGCCCACGTCCGTCGGCCGGTATTTGGACGCATCGACGCTCAGGAGGCGAATCTCCCCGGCCCGGCGTTGTCCGTCTTCGGCGGGAAGCAACACCGGCTTCTGGGCCGCGTCCCGGTTGGCCTGCGCCCAGCCGCCGACACGGTCTTTCAAATACTCGAACAGGGCGGCGGCCGTGATGTGGTGATCTTGCTTGGCGGCCCCGCCGCGAAGTCCCTCGACGACGAAGTGGCCGAAGACGCTCTCCCGCCATTCTTCGGAGACCCACGCCGTTTGGTCCGCGTCCGCGGAGCAGATCACGACGAGCCGGTCGATGCCAGCGATCTTCGCGTCGAGCGACTTCAACCCGCGGGCGAACTCGTTGGAGAACTCCCCTCGGGTCCAGTTCACCGGCTCAAAGGCCGTGTCAAAGATCAGTATCTTGTGCCGCTCGGCCGGCAGCGTTTTCAACACGTCGAGAATCTTGGCGACCGGCAGGCGGTGCTTCGGCTCGGCGGCGGCCGCCTTGTCGGGGACCATCCACAGGAACGGCCCGCTCGCGTCGGCGCCGCCGGGGGCGGTGAACGTGAGGACCAGCGGCGTCTTGCCCGTGTCGGCCCGGTCGATGGCGGCTTCCCAATTCTCGGCGGTCACGCCCGCGTCGGCCTTGGGTTTTGGGCCGGGGATTTCCGGGTGTTGGGCCGCCCACTCGGCCAAGGCGACGGATGACTGATGCCCGGCGGCGTTTAGCGGGCTGACGGTGGAAGTCGGGGAATTCGGCGAGACGACGACGAACTTGGCCGCCTTGGTGGGCCGCCAGAGGATGATGGCCAAGACGATGCCGGAGACGAGCAGTGCCCCGACGAACCCGGCCGCGAGGCGACTCCGGCGCGCGCGGCGGTTCGGGTCGGCGGCGGGGGCGGCGGTCTGGCCCGGCTGCCACGACCGCCGGGACGCGGCCGGCCGCTTGGGGGCCGAGCCGCGGGCGTGTTTCCAAGAATCGTCGGCCATGGCGATGTCCCTCGGGCCTGTCGGCGCCCATGGGGGGATTTTACCGAGTTTATGCGGCCCGGCCGGGGGTTGCGGACAACGCGGCCCGAATTTTGGCCACGGTCGCGTACCCGATGCCGAGACCCAATCCTTCCGCGCGGGCCGTCGCTTGGAGCAGCCCGGCGGCGGGTACGTCAATCCCGGCCGAGGCGTCTTCGGCCATCCACACGTCGAAGCCGGCTTGGCGCAGGTCGCGGGCCGTGAAGAAGCAGCAGATATTCGTGGCAATACCGCAGACGACAACTGTGCGAATGCCGCCGGCCCGCAGCGTGTCGGCGAAGGCCGGGTGTTGGGCCGTGACGGCGTAGGCCTCTTTGTCGCGGTCGAAGCCCTTTCGCCAAATCGCATGGAAGCGGTGCGTGTGAAGGCCCGGCAGGAAGTCCGCGCCGGGAGCGCCCATCACGCAGTGCGGCGGGTAGATGTTGTCCCGCCGGCCGAGGAACGAGCAGTGGTCCGGCGGGTGCCAGTCTTGCGTGGCATCGACACGGGCGAACGGCAGCGCCAACAACTCGTTGATCGCCGGGACGATTTCAACGCCCCCCGGCACCGGCAGTTCATCCGGGCACAGACGGGTAAAGCCACACTGGGCGTCCACCACGATCAGTCCCACCTCCGATAAGTCAGTGGCCACGGTGATGCTCCTCGGGTGATTTCGGCCATTTCGCCGTCATGTGAAGAACCCTTCACGGATGCTTCGCTGATCCTTCATGTGAAGACAGTCATTTCCACATTTAGAACCCCTAAATAATAGGTCTCACCAAGCGGTGTAACCGCCATCGTTTTACTCTGTAGGAGTCCACATGTTGAAGAATTTGACTCGCAAAGATCGGCGTGGGTTCACGCTGATCGAGTTGCTGGTGGTGATCGCGATCATCGCCATCCTGATCGGCCTGCTGCTGCCGGCCGTCCAGAAGATCCGCGAAGCCGCGAATCGCATGAAGTGTACGAACAACCTGAAACAACTCGGGCTGGCCGTACACAACTTCGAGAGCACCTCCGGTTATCTCCCGCACTCCGGTCAAATCGACAGCACCGGCGGGGCGGCCACCGTCTACATGTCTCAGTCCACACCGACGTTGCTCTTGCCGTACATCGAGCAGGACAATGTTTACAGGTTGATGGACCAGTCGCTGACGTACGCGAACATGGCCGCCGCGGGGTACAACACGGGCGTCTTGCATCCGAAGTCGATGGGGGCGGTCTACAACGACCCCAATTACCCGAATACGGTGGCCGCCGCCAAGACGCAAATTAGCACTTTCCTCTGCCCGAGTACGCCGATTGGTTCCGGCGCCCGGTCCCCGGACGGGTACGGCGCGTGGGACTACATGTTCATCGCGATCACCGACATTGAGGATGGTTCTATTGCCGGTGCGGACAGCCCGGTTGGAACGCGGCCGATTTCTTCGGCCCGCAAGATACAGATGAGCGTCGCTGGAATGTTGGGCGACGGAAGCGGAACGCTGGCGACGGTGTCGGACGGTACTTCCAACACGATCCTCTGCATCGAAGACGCCGGCCGCGCCCACCCGAACTCGGGCCTCTACGCTTCTTTGTCCTCGCGACCGTCGCCGATCTCCGAAGGCGTTGCGTGGTCCGGCGGCGGCAGCGGCGGTCGCCGCATGTACGCTTGGGCGGACCCGGACGCCGGGACGAACGGCCTTTCCGGCCCCAGCAATTCGACGGGTTCCCGGACGGCTGCGGTCAATCAAAACAAGGTGCCGACCGGCGGCCCCTCGACGTGTTCGTGGCAGACGAACAACTGCGGCCCGAACGACGAGCCGTTCGCGTTCCACACCGGCGGCGTGAACTGCGCGATGGGTGACGGCTCGGTGCGGTTCATTAAGGATTCCATTGACCCGCTGACGCTCAAGGCGATCGCGGGCGCCAACGACGGAAAATCGGCGAGCAACTACTAATCGTTGTCGATCATCAATGGCCGACGGGATGACTCGTCGGCCACGTCTTTTTCTCCTTGAGCAGAGGCCACCGGATAAACATGAGCATGAAATTTTGCACGGCGCTCGTCGTCGCCGTCGGCAGCTTGGCAATGGTCGGGTGCGGGACGGAAGGCGGCAAGCCACGGGCGCAACCCGAAAAATTCACCGGCTCCGTTTCTAACGCCGCCGGAAAGCCCGTTCCGGACATGATGGTACAATTTGTCCCCCAGTTCACCGGCGGCGCGCAAGCCTCGGCCAAAGTGGGGCCGGACGGCAAGTTCGCGGTGG
>JAYUGD010000317.1:0-5815 GCA_043767785.1 Zavarzinella sp.
CCGGAGCCTTCTGGCCCAGCGGCGAGCCGAGCAGCGGCAGCATCGGCGGCGGGATCACGCCGGCGGGGCGCGGGCCGGTGATGACTTGGGCCGTCGCTACGGTCGGCAAGAACGGGAGAATCGCCAAAATCAGGAGGCGCGTCATGAGGGGCGTCCGGAAAAGTCAGTTTTCGCTGAAGTCGAACTTCGGCATCTGCACGTTGAGAGGGCTGGCCAAAAACTTGCCGTGGCACGTCGGGCACAGGTCGTAGTCGAACGACTGGCCGGGCGGGGCCGGCTCGGGCAGGTCTTCGTCACTACTGAGGAGTTCGCCGATCTCTTCCAAGTGGTCGGCGTCCAAATCCGCGTCGGTCAAGTCTTCCGACGGCGGGACGGCGTGGGTCTCCATTTTCAGCACGTACCGGCCGTCGGCGGCGGCGGTCACATCCTTGCCGCACATGTCACACGAATAACGAATCATCGGGGTGCCTTCCACGTTGGGGGGCCGTCGCGTCGGCGTCGGAAGCCGTCGCGTCGGGAAGAACCGCACCCCTACATCCGTCGCAGTTTTCGGGGGTGAAGTCAAGTTGAATCCCCGCGAATCGCCCAACTCGAGAGAACCACTTCGGCCGGGATTGCAAGGGAAATTTTCAGGGAATGCTTGGGTCATCCGCCGCAAGCCGTCACGCGGCGGCCGTTTTGGAGGCCGCCGGTCCGCGAGGGCCCGGCGCGGCCGGCACGACCGGCGCATCCGGCACGAGCCACAGAACGCGGCGGGGATTTCGGACGAACCGGCAGACGGGGCAAGCCGCCGTCATTCCGCCCGCGGCGGCCCGCCGATACTTCGCTTCGTGCGGATGCTTGGCCCCCGGACGTGGGGGCCGGCGTTTTGAGTTTTACGTGTGACCCGGCGCCGTCGGGGACGGCCACGGGGGGCGGGACGGCCCCCCGATCGGGTCACACCATTCATGCCGGCCATGACGCCGGTGAGGAGGCGATTATCATGAGGATCCGCTTGGGCGCTTACTTGGCCGTGTCGGCGTTGGCCCTCTTCGGGGCGGCGACGGCGACCGCGGGCCTGGGCGGCCTCGGGGCGGCCGGGGACTGCCCGTCGGCGTGCGGCGACCCGCAGGTGAATTTCTCGGCGTGCAACAACGCGACCAAGGCCTCGTGCAAGATGGTGTACGACACGGTCATGGAGAAGCGGTTTCACGTCTGCTACCAGACGGTCTGCGAGACGGTGATGCAACCGGTCTCCAAGACCGCCTACCGCGACGAGGTCAAGACCTGCTACAAGCCCGTGCAGGAGACCCAGTACAAGACGGTGCAGGAGACGGTCTGCCGCCCCTGCTACCAAACCGTGATGAAGGACGTGCCGTTCTGCAACTTCAAGCCCGTCCAAGAGACGTGCATGAAGACCGTCACGGAGACGGTGTGCCGGCCGGTGTGCGAGACGCACTACAAGGACTGCTCGTATACCGTGTACAAGCAAGTGTGCGAGACGCAGTACAAGGAGTGTACGTACACGACCTGCAAGCCGGTGTGCGAGACGCACTGCAAGACGGACACGTTCCAGGCGTGCAAGACGGTGTGCGAGACCCGCTACCGCGAGTGCGCCGAGACGCTGTGCAAGCCGGTGTGCGAGACGCACTACAAGACCGTGTGCCACACGACGTGCCGGCCGGTGTGCGAGACCGTGATGCGGACCGTCTGTGAGACGGGGTACCACGACTGCACGCAGACCGTCATGCAGACGCGGACCCGCAGCTACTGCGAGCCGCAGACGACCTGCAAGACCGTGAGCCGGTCGATCCCCGAGTACCACTGCGAGTCGTACACGGTCCCCGGCCGCCTGCAAATCACGCGGGTGCCGCAGTACACGACGTGCTACGACCAGTGCTCGTGCCAGAGCTACCAGAAGCAGACCGGCTCCCGGCTGTGCCTGAGCCGCGGCCCGTGCGAGACGCGCACCCGGCAGGTCTGCACGCACCGCACGGTGTGCGAGCAAGTGCCCGTGACGGTGTACGTCCGCAAGACGACCTGCGAGCAAGTGCCCGTGACGGTGTGCAAGAAGGTGCCGTACACGATCACCAAGCAGATCCCGACGACCGTCACCCGCATGGTCAAGGAGACGCGCACGCAACAGGTTCCGGTCCCCGTGACCCGGTACGTGTCCGAAGTGGTGAAGAAGCAAGTGCCGTACACCGTGATGCGGACGGCCCGCGGCTGCTACTGCGACGGCGCCGCGTGCGGCCAGGCCCCCGGCCCGAACGGGATCGTCTGCGGCTGCCCGAACGCCTCCAGCATCGGCGGCGGCTCGGACGCCGACGGCCCCGGCAAGGTGTTCGTTGAAGGCGGCGTCTGCACCCGGCAGACCCACTACACCACGACCAAGATGGTGCCGGAAACCCACGTGCGGCAGGTGCCGTACACGGTGACCCGGTGCGTGCCGGAGACGCACACCAAGAAGGTGCCGTACACCGTCACCCGCATGGTGCCGACCACGGTCGAAAAGCTGGTCCCCGTGACCACTTGCCGGCTCGTGAAGGAAGAGGGCGTCAAGCAGGTGCCGACGACGGTCTGCACGGTGACGTCCGAAGTGGTGTGCAAGACGGTGCCGGTGTGCGTGACCAAGATGGTCCCGTACACGGTGTCCTACAAGGTGCCGTACTGCACGACGGAAATGGTCCCGACGACCGTCTCCAAGCAAGTGCCGGTCACGAAGGAAGTGGACGTGTGCGTGCGGAAGCCGCGCTGGGTGACGGTGTACGAGCCGTGCCCGTGCCAGCAGCCGCCGGCCAGCCCGTGCGGGCCGAACGGCCCGAATTGTCACGGCCCGGCGTCGCCGTACGGCCCCTGCGCGGCCCCGTGTGCCCCGGCGTGCAGCGCCCCGTGCAACACCTGCCCGGCCCCGGCGTGCAGCGCCCCGGCCTGCACGCCGATCACGAGCAGCGCGGCTTGCTGCCCGGCGGTGTGTGACCCGTGCGCCAAGCCGGCCCACCACGGCCTGTTCGGCGGCTTCTTCAAGAAGCTGTTCTCCTGCCGCCTGGGCTGCGAAGTCCACTCTTGCACCGGCTGCGACGCCCCCAAGGCGTCCTGCTCGGTCTGCAAGTAAGGGACGGGATGTGATGAATAGGCCGCGTCCGGTGACGGGGGCGGCCTGTTTTGTTGCATGGCCCCATGCCTGTTAGCCGCGACGCGAAGGCTTTGCGCAGCGGAGCGCGTCCCGTGGCCGGCATCCGGGGACGGCAACTTTCCCCCAACGGCGACAGTCGCGGGACGCGCTCCGCTGCGAAAAAGCCTCCGCGTCGCGGCTAACAAGACGGCCGCGACCGCGTAAAATATCTTCCCCCACCCGCCGAATCACTTGAATGGGCTACCTGTCCGCGACCCGCCACCCGTGGCCATGCCTCATCTTCCTCGTCCCGCTGCTCGGGGTGTACGAGTGCGGCGTGATTTGGCTCGGCGGGCCGACTCCGGAGAAGATCCGCAACGGGGCCGACACGTGGCTGCGCTACTTGATCGGCAACGCGGGCGTGGACCCGGTGCTGATCGCCCCCGGCGTCATCGTCGGGATGCTCCTCGTCTGGACGGTCTGGCGGTGGAAGGACCGGCCGGACCGGGTGTTGGCCGTCGTCTTCGGGATGGCCCTTGAGAGCGTCCTGTTCGCCGGGGTCCTGTGGGTCATCGCCAGTAACTTCAACTCGATCCTGAGCCACTACGGCATCGCCATGAACCTCGACGCGTCCCGCGACAAGGCGGCCGAGGTGGTGACGTACATCGGCGCCGGCATCTACGAGGAAGTGATCTTCCGGCTGATCCTCTGCGGCGGCCTGGCCCGGCTCCTGAATTATGTCTTCGTGCCGTGGGTCGTGGCGATGCCGATGGCCATCGTCGCGTCGTCCATCCTCTTCTCGCTGGCCCACCACGTCGGCCAGCACGCGGAGCCGTACCAGCAGGCCCGCTTCCTGTTCCGCGTCGCCGCCGGCGTGTTCTTCGCCGTCGTCTACTGGTGGCGCGGCTTCGGCGTGGCGGCCGGCGCGCACGCGGGGTACGACATCATCGTCGGGCTGCCGGCGTAAGTATCCGGCCGCCTCACGCGAACCACAAATACACCTGCCGCGTGTCGGTTTCAACGAAGCCGGCGCGCTCGTACAGGCGGCGGGCCGGGGCGTTGCGCTCGTCCACGGTCAGCCGGCACGGGCCGGCCATGCGGTCGAGGACGAGATTCAAAAAGCCGACCCCCAAGCCTTGGCCGCGGGCCTCGGGGACTAGGCCGAGGAACGCTAACTCCTCCATGCCGGCGATGGCGACGCCGACGGGCTTCCCGTCCCGCACGGCGACGCACCAGCCGTGCGACTCGGGGGCGGTGTCGCGGTAGCCGGCGATCATGTCCGCCGCGGTGCGGCCGTGGTTCAACTCGGGGCAGTCGGCCGAGTCTTCGTGGCAGCGCGTCAGCAGGCGTTCAAAGGCGGGGGAGTCGGCGTCGGCGTCCGCCAGTTCCAACTCTTCCTCGGCGGCGTGAACGCCGCCGGAGTGTTCCATGTGAAGGACGTCCGTGACGTGGGTGAAGCCGTGCCGCAGAAGCGGGGCGGCCAAGTCGCGTTGGGCCGGCGGCAGGAAGGTTTGCAAGACCGTCGCCCGCGTCAGGTGGGCGAGGGCGGCGCGCATTAAGTCGTCTTCCACGCCCTCGCGGCCCGGCGGGTCGGTCCGCGGCGGCCACACGACGCCGGCGGCGCCGGGCAATTCCCGCAGGGCCATCACGCCGGCCAACCGACCGGAATCGTCGCGGGCCAGCCAGAAGTCGGCCGGGTCCAAGTCGCCGCGCGCCATCAGGCGGTAGGCGTGGGCCAAGTACGCGGGCCGGTCTTCCGGGGCCACGTCGTACAGCAGCGCCAAGGCGTCCGGCAAGTCGTCGCGGGTGGCGAGGCTGACGGTCATTGGGAGAGCAATTCGGCCATAAAGAAATCATACGCCATCAGCCCAACCGTGATTGCATTTCGATAGTGTACAAGTGTACAATATCACCATCAATCACCCCCATGTTTTGGAGTCGGTTTCGATGAGTGAGAACACCCCAATTCCCGACGAAGGCCGGACGATCACGAATGCCTTGGCCGTGCCGTTTGAAGATCGTGAAGTGAAGTTCAAGCCGCAGGCCGTGAAGAACAACCGGGCGCTGGCCTTGGCCTACGTGGACGCCCGCGTCATTATGGACCGCCTCGACGATGTCTTGGGCGTGGCCCGGTGGCAGGACAATTACGAGATCCTCGCGGACGGCTCCGTGCAGTGTCGCCTGCGCATCTTCGTGGGCGGCCGATGGATCACCAAGACGGACGTCGGCTCCCCCAGCGAGCAACCCGACGGCGGCGACCGCTTGAAGGCCGCGTTCTCGGACGCGCTGAAGCGCGCCGCGGTGAAGTTCGGCCTCGGGCGATACTTGTACCGCCTGCCGCACCAGTGGGCCGACTACGACGCGGTGAAGAAGCAGTTCACCAACCCGCCGAAGTTGCCGGCGTGGGCGCTGCCGCCGAAGCCGCAAGCCGCCAAAAAAGAGCCGGTGTTGGCCGAGCCGCCGGAGAAGAAGTCGCCGACGGACATGCCCGGCCCCGAGTTCCACCGTCGCCTTCGGGATGCCGACGCCGAGTTGGCCCACAAGGGCGTGTGCCCGCTCGGGTCACTGTTGGCCCACATCACGCAGGCCGGGTTGAAAGCGGGCTTCAGCACGAACCTGGACGAGTGGACCAAGCCGGGGATCGAACTGGCCGCCAAGGAGACGCGGGCGTTCAAAGCCCGGATGGCCAAGCCGGCGGACGTGAAAACGGCGGCGTAAGTC
>JAYUGD010000318.1:0-2011 GCA_043767785.1 Zavarzinella sp.
GTCTTCCGCGTCAAGGAAAAGAAGTTCCTTCGCCTCGCGGACGAGACAGTGAAGACCGTGCTGCCGGCTCCGAAGCACCAGTTCGCCATCGGCATCGACGCGAAGCCGTATCAACTTACCGGCACGCTGGACGGCAGGCACTTTGAAGACATCTACGCGATTAACCTGACCACGGGCGAGCGCCGCAAGGCACTGACGAAAGCCCGCTATGTGTTCGGCGTCTCGCCGGACGGCACGCTGCTCGCCTACTACGAAGACGGCCACTTCAAGGCGTTGGAACTCGCCACGCTCAAATCGTTCGTCTTGGACGAAAAGGCCGCCAAGCCGTTCGTGAACACGGAAGACGACCACAATGTGGACAAGATGCCGACCCGCTTCATGGGCTGGTCACTGGACGGCAAGTTCGCCATCGTCTCGGACAACTGGGATCTGTGGCAACTCGGCGCTCACGGCGAGTCGGCCGTGAATCTCACGGCGGACGGCCAAGCCAAGGGCATTCGCTACCGCGACTGCGTGGTGACGGACCCGGATGAAAAGGGCATCGACCTGACGAAGCCGATGCTGCTCGCCATGTACGGCGAGTGGACGAAAAAGTCCGGCTACGGTCGCGTGGACGCGGGCAAACCGGGCGTCACCCCCCTGCTCTTCGAGGACGCGCTGATTCGCGGGTTGAGCAAGGCTCGCAACGCCGAGCAGTACGTTTACCTCCGCGAAACCGCCGTGGACGCGCCGGAAGGTCACGTCGCCGACGCCGATCTGAAGAATCCGCGCAAGCTGACCGTTTCCAATCCGCAGCAGGCAAATTTCCTGTGGACTTCAGGGGTTCGACTCGTGGACTACGTCGGCCAAGACGGCAAGAAATTGCAAGCGGCCCTGTTCCTGCCGGCCGCGTATCAGCCGGGCAAAAAATACCCGACCGTCGTGTACATCTACGAGAAGATGTCGCAAAAACTTGCACGGCTACCAAGCCCCCAGCACCTCCGGGTTCAACAAGTCGATTTACACCAGCAACGGCTACGCGGTGTTAATGCCGGACATCACGTACAAACTGAACGACCCCGGCGTCTCGGCGGTGAAGTGCATCCTGCCGGCCCTCGACGCGGCCGTCGCCACCGGCGTCGTGGACGGCGACAAGGTCGGCCTGCACGGCCACTCGTGGGGCGGCTACCAGACGGCCTTCACGATCACGCAGACCGACCGCTTCAAGGCGGCCATCGCCGGCGCCCCGCTGACGGACCTCATCAGCATGTACTCCTCCGTGTACTGGAACACCGGGTCGGCTAACCAGCCGATCTTCGAGTCGAGCCAGGGGCGGTTCACCGGCGGGTATTGGGAGCAACAAGAGGCGTACATCCGCAACTCCCCGGTATTTCACGCCACGAAAGTGAAAACCCCTCTGTTACTCCTGCACAACGACAAGGACGGGGCCGTCGATTGGACCCAAGGCATCGAGTACTTCAACACGCTGCGGCGGCTGCAAAAGCCGGTGGTGATGCTCCAGTACAAGGGCGAGAACCACGGGCTGGTGAAGCCGGAGAACCGCCGGGATTACGCCGTCCGCATGAAGGAATTTTTCGACCACCACCTGATGGGCAAGCCGGCCCCGGACTGGTGGACGACGGGCGTGCCGCACTTGAAGCTCGAAGACCACCTGAAAAACCGCAAAGACTGACCGCGGCCCGCTTGCCGCCGCCGGGCCGATTCGTTGAACATGAGGGCGGGGCCATTTCTCCCCCGCCTATTTCAGCGAGTCGGCTCATGACCATGCACTCCCGCCCCGTCGCCCTCGTCACCGGCGGGAGCCGGGGCATCGGCCGCGGCATTTCCCTCGCCCTCGCCCGCAAGGGGTACGCCGTCGCGGTGAATTACGCGGGGAACCGGAAGGCGGCCGAGGAGACGTGTACGCTGATCGGCGACGGCGAAGCCTTCCCCGTACAGGCCGACGTGGGCAAGGCCTCGGACCGCGACCGCATGGTGCGCGAAGTCTCCGCCAAGTGGGGCCGGATCGACC
>JAYUGD010000319.1:0-2008 GCA_043767785.1 Zavarzinella sp.
GCCCGACGCTCTCTACTCCGAAGTCTCCGCGTCACGGCGAAACGGGGCAAGTGAGACAGGGAACTCTCCCGACTGCCAAAATCGCCTATTCCCGCCGGAACGGGAATTTTTTCAAAAACGGGGGAATAAAGCGGCCCGGTCCGTATCCATATTGTCGTGAAACCTCCCGAGTGGGAGGAAATGTGCGACCCGCACACGAAGCCGATTAACCCTCTCTACCTGAACGGATGTTCCCATGAAGAAGATTTTCGCGTTGTTGGTCGTCGCCAGCCTGACCGCCATCGGGTGCGACGACAAGAAGGCCAGCACCAGCAAGCCCACCGTCACCGGCACCACGAAGATGGAATCGACCTCCACGAGTTCGGGCAAGGGCACCGAAACGAAGGAAGTGAAGAAGGAAGAAAAGGTCATCGAAACCCCCAAGAAGGCCGACCCGGTCCCGGAACTGAAGATCGAAGCCCCGAAGCCGGAAGTGAAGAAGGAAGCCCCGAAGCCGGAAGTGAAGTAACTTCACTCCCGCGAGTTCGCGGCCCCCAAGACCGGGGGCCTTTCCACCCGACCCTGACCGCACACGGTAACGTGTATCTATTTCCACCCTGTTTAAAGGATTGATTCCGATGAAGAAGATTCTGAGCCTGTTCGCGATCACCGGCGCCATGGTTGCCATGGTTGGCTGCGACGACAAGAAGCCGACCACGGCCGCCAGCACCGTGAAGGCCTCGTCGAGCTCGTCCGGCGCGACGACCACGGTGACCCCGCCGACCACCAAGGACGCGAAGTAATTTCGGTTACTTTGATTCTGTCCAGACCGGCAAGGCCGGCGGCCCGTCTTGGTCCGTCGGCCTTGCCGCGTTTTCCCACCCCACTTTTCAGCGGTTCGCCATGAACCCGTCCGTCTCCCGCCTGTTGGCCGACTTGGTTCGGCTCCCGTCCGTCAACCCGATGGGTCAAGACGCGCAGGGTTTGCCCTACTTTGAATCCCGCGTCACCGCGTACCTCGACAACTACTTTCGCGCCTTGGGTGTGCCATACAGCCGGCAACCCGTCGCCCCGGAGCGCGAGAACATCGTCGCCCGGTTCGAGTCCCCCGGCGCGACCACGACCATTTTGTGGGAAGTCCACCAAGACACCGTCCCCGTCGTCGGCATGACCATCGACCCGTTCGCGGCCGAGATTCGGGACGGCAAACTGTACGGCCGCGGCTCCTGCGACGTGAAGGGGGGCATGGCCGCCATGCTGGCCGCGTTCACTCGGCTGGCACTCGAACGCCCGACCGGGGCCGCCAACGTGATTTTGGCCTGCACCGTGGACGAGGAACACACCTTCCTCGGCGTGCAAGAACTGGTGACGCGAGGCTTGCACGCGGATTACGCCGTGGTGGCCGAGCCGACGTTGTTGCAGATCGTGGACGCCCACAAGGGGGTCGCCCGCTGGAAACTCCGCACCGCCGGCCGGGCTTGCCACAGTTCCCGGCCGGATCAAGGCGTGAACGCCATCTACCGGATGGGGCACGTCCTCGCGGCCATCGACCATTACGCGACGGAACTCAGTTCCCGCCCGGCCCACACGCGACTGGGGCCGCCGACGATCAGTGTCGGCCGCGTGGAGGGGGGCGTCAGCGTCAACACGGTGCCGGATGCGTGCGTGATCGAGATCGACCGCCGCCTCCTGCCCGGCGAAACCGGGGCCGGCGCCCGCGACCACTTCATCGCCCGCCTCCGCGAACTGACGCCCACGGAATTCACCTGCGACCCGCTTTGGATGGCCTGCCCGGCCCTCGACCCGTCGAAGGCCGACGCCGTCCGGCAACGCCTCGGCCAAGCCATCGACGCGGTGGAAGGGTCGCACACCGTTATCGCCGTCCCGTTCGGCACGGACGCCAGCACCGTCTCCGAAGCCGGCATCCCCGCCGTGGTCTTCGGCCCCGGCGACATCAAGCAGGCCCACACGAAAGACGAGTGGATTGAATTGAGTCAAGTGGAGCGGGCGGCGGAGATTCTGTACCGGA
>JAYUGD010000320.1:0-5794 GCA_043767785.1 Zavarzinella sp.
ATGAGGGACTCCCTTCCCAAAAGCATCGTGTGTGCGTCACCAAGTGTACCAAAGTCCCAAGCACTTGAACAGATCAACTACGGGCGGGCGAGGTATATCCAGCAGTCCCCATCCGGCTTTCGTAACGGCGGATAAGGCCATTCCCGCCGCGAAGACTTGCCCCTGGGCCGTCCAGGTAGCAGCCGCTTGGCGGAGTTGCTCGACCCGTTCGAGAGACGAGGGTAAACCCATCTCCGAGGCGTGCCAGAATATGTCGTCAGGGGTCGTCATTCAGGCGTTTCCTGTGTTACAGCAACTTGCGAATTCCTTCCATCCGTGATTGTACCTCGTCCCATGTCGGAAATGGCCCGAAGCATAACACCCGGCACTGCTTCTCGAATTCGGCAGCAAGAACCGCCCCGAGTTCCGCTGGTGGGAAAAGGGCATCACTCTTCGCGAAGCTCATACCGGGTGGGGGTACATAGCTTTTGTCGAAATGCTCCCGGCTGATCCGGTCGTAGTCGGCCTTGATCGTTGCGTATTCATCCGAACGGAGCATCGCGGGGACTTCCGGACGCTCGGCCAGACAGAACAGGTCGTAATAGTGCCGGGCGTATCCGCCAATTTCGCGGCCTGTCTTCTGGTACGCATCGACCTTGCCGTGAATGGCGAACATCTTTTCCACGAACGTCCGCCGAAAATGCAGCAGCCGCATCTCGAATGGACCTTCGTCATCGGCTCCGAGACTGACGCCGGCTTCCTGGAGATATTGCCCCACATAGGACTGGAGCCGGATGCGTTCGGTCGGCTCCCTGCCACTGGCCGAACCTGCCTCGACAAGCACGCGGTTACGGATATCGCCGGTGCCTGTAAACCGCTGAGTGTATTCAAAGCGATCATTGCGGCCGAAGCCGCCGATGGTCTGGCTTTCCTTCACGTCAAACGTGAGTGCAGGATGCGTGGCGATTGCATCGCGTAGCTTCTTCAACTCGCGGCCGATGCCTTTTTTGCCCAAGGCCGGATCAAACGCAGTGGGGTCAAGAAAGATGTCCACGTCTTCCGAAAACCGCTCGATCAGTCCCCAGCCTTTCGACAGGCTGGTGCCGCCCTTGAAGATGACCTTGCCCCCCACCTCCTGCTCGATGATTCGCAATGCTTCCGTGACGTAGTAATCCTTTTCGATGATCGCCTCGCGCAGGCCCCGTGCGCGGAAATGTTCCGCCGTACGGATGATGGCCTGCTCGAAGTCAGGGTGTTCAAACAGCTTCATCGGTTCTGCGCTCCTTCGCTTGCCATTCCTTCGCGTGTCTTAGCACGGCAAGCACCCCAAAATTAAATCGGGAAAGCGAGTTCAAATCCTTCTTCAATCCCTTGAGCCGGGATTGCGGCTCGCCGAGTTCCTGGCCGATGGCCCCGAGTATGGCACGGACTCGCGGCGGTTCCGACAGCGCGATCTTGAGCAGCCGCTCGAACCGCCCCTGTTCGCGGAAATATTCGAGCAGCTTCTCCTTGGTTTCCTTCGCGGACAGTTCGCTTGATTCCCCCCGCTTGCGAAGGAAGTCCAGCAGTGCTGCATCCGTCTGCGAAAGATCACGCCAGGACTCAGGACGCCGTGTGTGGATGACCGTTTCTTTGCCGACGATCAATCGCGGCAGGCTTGAACCGTCGGTAGCAACTTCCACCCGCCCCGGATTCTGCGTAGTGAAGCCAAGCAGGTTTGCCGCTGCGATTCCGGAAGGGAAGACACCCTTCCTGCGAACAGAGAGACCGCGAATCTGAGCGGTGTTCGGCTTGCTCGGCCCGAACGCTGTTGGCCGCGACCGGTAGTAGAGGCCTTTCCCCAATCGCTGGATCGCACCGCTACGGGTCAGGCGCGACAACGCCTGGGCCACTGCCGTAAACGGCATCCCCTCAAAGTCGGCCAGACGCCACACCCGCTCGCCGCCGGCTTCGATGCGATTGCGGACGGTTTGGGCGGTAGCACCCGAGTCCGATCCAGTCTTTGTTGCGATGGTTCCCATACAGGAGATTATCGCCCATCGGCCGGATTATGTCAAGTTTTTTTGCTGTAAAACTTGACATTCGGCGTGTAAACTACGGGGATTTCAAGAGAATCCGTGAATCACAACCATCAATCAGGCTTGGCTTTACCGCCATCCAACTGACGGCGGAGGCCCGATTCCCAGCCCCGAATTTCCCGGAGAAAAAGTTCAATAGCCGTCCTGTCCTCCCGATTGTACGTTAGTCCTTTCGCCGAAGCAGTTTCTGCTTACCCCGGGGTGTCTCCGGGAGCGGCTTCCGAACGACGCGATCTGTGGACCGATTCCACAGATCGCATCGAGGAACCCGCTCCATGCCCCCCACCCGCAAGCCAGTCCCCTCTTACCTCGTCCACAAACAATCCGGCCGGGGCCGCGCCGTCTGGTACGACTCTTCCGGCACGCGGCGTCAAAAACTCCTGCCCGGCTGGTTCAACGCCTCTGAATCCCGCACGGCGTTCGCCCGCCTGCAACTGGAACTAGAAGCGTCGCCCGCCCCCGCCGTCCCTGACCGGGACGGGATCACCGTGGCGGAACTTCTGTGCGCCTACCTCGACCACGCCGAGCGCCACTACCGCGACCCCAACGGCCGGCCGACGAGCGAAGTTTTTGAGGTCCGGGTCGTGATCCGCGCGATGCGGGAGTTGTACGCGGACACCCCCGTCGCCCAGTTCGGCCCGCTCGCCCTCAAGGCCGCCCGCCAGAAGTGGATCAACGAGAAGCGGAACCGGGCGGAGCGCCTCAGCCGCGTTGGGACGGTGAAGCGGATATTCAAATGAGCCGCGTCTGAGGAACTGGCCCCGCCGCCCCCTGCCGCCGACGAACCCGACCCGCTAAAATCACCGCCGGCCGGCGGGGCCGTAGCTCAACGGTTCGAGCAGGGGACTCATAATCCCTTGGTTCCGGGTTCGAATCCCGGAGGCCCCAGTTCCCACTCGCGGTCGCTCCGCTTTCATTTCGCCCCCATCAACCCCTTCCCCTATACTCTCGTCCATCGCGATCCCGTCTCGAATCCTCTCTGGGAGATCGGTCTTGAAACGACTTTTTGTCGGCCTTGCGGCCGTGGTATTGGCGGCGCCGGCGTTTGCCGATGCGCCGTGGAAGCCCTTTATCACCGGGTTGAAGAACCCGGAGTCCGTCGCGGTCAGTGCGGACGGGCGGGTGTTTGTCACCGTCATCGGCGAGTTTGACAAGGACGGGGACGGCGGCGTCGTTGAGATTAAGAACGGCAAGGCCGTCCCGTTCGTGGACGGGTTCGACGACCCCAAGGGGATGGTGGCCTACCAGCAGACACTGTACGTCGCGGACAAGACGCGCGTGCGGCGCATTAACATCAAGACCGGCAAGGCGGACATTTACGCGGACGCCAAGGCGTTCCCGATCCCGCCGGTCTTCCTAAATGACTTGGCCATCGACGAACACGGCCACCTGTACGTCAGCGATTCGGGCGACCTCAAGGGCGGGGCCGGGGCGGTGTTCCGCATCGCCGGCACCCCGCCGAAGAATCCGTTCAAGGCTCCGCAGAAAGATGTCCCCGGCACGATCAAGGTCTTGGCCGAGGCGAAGAACAACCCGTTCATCAAGACGCCCAACGGCTTGCTGTTGGACAGCGAGTTTCGCTTGTTGATCCTCGACTTCACCAGCGGCGAGTTGAACCGCTTGAACATCACGGACGGGACCGTCGAGAAGGTGGCCGACGGCTTCCCCGGCGGGGACGGCCTCACCTTCGACCAGAACGGCCGGCTGTTTATCACCTCGTGGTCGCAGGGGAAACTGTGGTGCATTCCGCGGCCGGGCGAGAAGCCGATCCTCATGGGCGAAGGGTTCAAGAGCGCGGCCGACTTGAGCGTCAATCCCGCCAAGCCCGGCGAACTGTTGGTGCCGGACATGTTGGCCGGCACGCTGACCATCGTCCCGGCGCAACCGGCCGGGTGGGAAGTGGACCGCACGCCGTTGCCCATCGAGACGGCCGTCGCTTTCCAGGACATGAAGTGGACCGGGTGGGACTCGGGCGAGGACAGCGGCAAGAAAAATGCCTTGCGGCCGTTGGTGCTGACGCACGCCGGGGACGGCTCGGGCCGCATTTTCGTCGCCACGGAACAGGGCGTCATTCACTCCTTCAAGGCCGGGGACAAGGAGACGAAAGTCGTCCTCGACATCCAGAAGAAGGTGCATTACGACGACAAGGAAAACGAGCAGGGCTTCTTGGGCATGGCCTTCCACCCCAAGTTCAAAGAGAACGGCGAAGTCTACGTCTTCTACACCGTCAAGGAACCCAAGCTGACGAACGTGCTGTCCCGCTTCCGCGTCAGCAAGGACAAGGATAAGGCCGACACGATTGACCCCGCCTCCGAAGAGGAGCTATTGCGGGTGACGCACAAGTTTTGGAACCACGACGGCGGCACCGTCTGCTTCGGGCCGGACGGATATTTGTACCTCGTCCTCGGGGACGGCGGCGCCTTCGACGACCCGGACGACAACGGCCAGAACATGAACACGCTGCTCGGCAAAATCGTGCGGCTGGACGTGAGCGCCAAGGCCGACGGCAAAGCCTACGCGATCCCGAAGGACAACCCCTTCGTCGGCCGCAAGGGCGCCCTGCCGGAAATCTTCGCCAGCGGCGTCCGCAACCCGTGGCGCATGTCGTTCGACCGCAAGACCGGCCAGGGCTGGTTCGCGGACGTGGGCCAGAACCTGTGGGAAGAAATCAACCTCTTGGAGAACGGCGCCAACTACGGCTGGCGGCGCCGCGAAGGGCAACACCCGTTCGAGAAGAACGGCGCCGGGTCGCCGAAGGGCTTCGCCGAGCCGACGTGGGAGTATCACCACGACACCGGCAAGTCGATCACCGGCGGCGTGGTCTACCGCGGCAAGCAGTTCCCGGCGTTGGAGGGGCATTACCTCTACACCGACTACGTCACCGGCAAGCTCTGGGCGATGAAGTACGACGAAGGGAAGAAGCGCGTGGTGGCCGAACACCCGCTGACCAACCGCACGTCGTCCATCGTGTCCTACGGCGAAGACGAGGCCGGCGAAGTGTACATGCTGACGGTCTCCCCGAACGGCAAGGGCATCCACCGCTTTGCCCACACGGTTGGCAACCCGAAGAAGTAAGGGCGGCCGGGTCGCCCGCCCCAGTTGATCGCCGGGCAACCGGCGCCAAAGAACTTCGAACGGTCGGCCTTGCGCGGGGACCATGTTTTCACCCCGGCGGGGTGAAAATCGGTACCCGCGAGTGGAAGTGTTTGCAAGTCGTGTAAGTATTGCCCGCCCGTGGCAGTTTCTACAGACCCCCACGACGGCCAATGGCGCCGCATAATCCGCAGAGCTTACCCCAAGTGGTGTCCGCGAATTATTTTGATCCGCATATCCACGTGTGGCGCAACTCTTGCTTTTCTAACCGTCCGCTGGGTGTGAACGGGAAGCAAGAGTGACTTCCCTAACCCGAAAAGAAGTTTCCCTTCAAGGAAGATGCGATGACCGACTTCATCAGCAACAATATGACCTGGATCGGCTTGGGCTTCGGGATCATCCTCCTGTTCGCCGTCCTGGAAATGCTCCTCCGGACCCTGACCAACCGCTTCGGCACGCCGCAGCCGCAATAAAAATCAACCAGTCAGGACGACTGATCTCCGAACACCGGCGATGACCTCGCCGGTGTTTTTTCGTTTTGCCAGCAAAGACAACCTCACCTTCTAACCCCCTCCGCGGCGGGAGAGGGGGGACCAAACCATCTCCCCTCTCCCGGCTTTGCGGGAGAGGGGCCGGGGGTGAGG
>JAYUGD010000321.1:0-5789 GCA_043767785.1 Zavarzinella sp.
GGTCGCGGTTCCCGGGGCGTTCCGCCCCGGGCTATTTTCCCGCGCCCCGTTGGGGCGAAAACCGTCAGTGGTTCAAACTAAACTCGCTCGAGTTCAACAGCGCCCAGAACACGTCGGCCAACGCCTTCTTCG
This sequence comes from Zavarzinella sp., assembly GCA_043767785.1. GTDB lineage: Bacteria > Planctomycetota > Planctomycetia > Gemmatales > Gemmataceae > Zavarzinella. Next base: position 133 of record JAYUGD010000321.1, read on the forward strand.
GGTCGCTGTTGGCGCCGCCGCGGTCCACGTAGCTGGCGAACCGCTCGGCCTCCGGGGCGGCGGGCGGGCGGCTCAGGGTGGCGAGGAAGAGCATGTCCACCTTCTCGCGGGTGGTCCAGAACGGGGACTGCACGATGCCGTCGAGGTAGACGCTCTTCGCCAGCGTCGTCTGGTCGGTGACGAACCGGCCGTTCATCATCGTGAGGGCTTGCAGGATGCTCTTCTGCTTCTCGGTGATCTTCTCCGTGCTGGAGAACTTGGCCACGAACTCGCGCCGCGGCCCGGAGAACACGCGCTGCTCGCGCGGGGTCATGTCCACGAAGCCGGTGGCCAGGGAGAGGCTGTCGTACAACTGCTCGCCGCTCAGGCCCTTGACGGCCATGCGGGCGAACAGCCGCGGGTCGGCCTGGCTCGGGTGCGTTTGCCGGCTCGAAAGTTGGTACGCCTTGGAGCGTACGATGGCCTTCATCAGAAACTGCTGGTCGTACCCGCTGTCCACGAAGGCCCGCGTCAGTTCGTCCAACAGGGCCGGGACGGCCGGCTGGTTCTCGTCCCCCGGCTCGTCAATCGGGTCGATGAGGCCGGTCCCGAAGAAGTGGGCCCAGAAGCGGTTGGCGAAGTTGCGGGCAAAGTACGGGTTGTCCTTGGCCGTCAGCCAGTCCGCGAAGGTCTGCCGGGGCGTCTTGGTCGCCTCCCATTTCGGGTCTTTGCCGTCGAAGAATTTGGCCTGCACCACTTTCGGCGTGTCCGGGATTTTGATCTCCCGCTTGAGCTTCACGTCGGAGATGCTGGCGATGGTCGGCTGGACCTCGGCGAAGAAGGCGGCCAGTTCCCAGAACTGCTCTTTCTTGATCGGGGCCGTCGGGTGGTTGTGGCACTGGGCGCACTCGATCTTCACCCCCATGAACAGCCGGCTGGCGGCGGAGGCGACGTTCTCCGGCTTGAACTCGTTCACTTGGTTGAAGGCGAACGGCGAGTCGTTCACGTCCACGTTGAACCCGCGGCGGCCGTTGAACAGCGTCGGGGCCGTCAGTAGATCCCGCACGATCTGGTCGGCCGGGGCGTTTTCCTTGAGCTTCTTGCGCAGCCAGCCTTCAAATTGCGGGGACAGGAATTGGAACTGTTGGTTGTCCGTGGCCTGCGGCAGCCACGCCTGCCGAAGGACGGTGACGTAGTGGTTGAGGAAGGCCGGCCGGGCGAACAACTCGGCGATCTTGCGGTCTCGCTTGCCGGGGTCTTTGTCGTCCAAGAAGGTGCGGGCGTCGCCGACGGCGGGGATTTGCCCGAGCAAGTCGAGGCACAGGCGGCGGTGCAACTCGGCGTCGTCGGCCAGCGGGGCCGGCGTCACCTTGTTGGCCGCCCAGTGGGCCTCCATGTGCCGGTCGATGGCCTTGGCCAATTCTTCGGGGGTCTTCACTTTGACGTGGACGACGCGGGGCGGCGGCGGGGCCGACTCTTGCCCGGCGGCGGCGATTGCCGACCCGAGGACCAGCACGACCGCCCAAGAATTGCCGCGAGCCATCATGGTGTCACCCGCCGAAGAGACCGATGCCGCTGAGGGGAAGACGCCGCGGGCCGGGGGGTATTTCACGCCGGCCGGGTTTCCACAGGGAAGACGAGCCAACCGGGTCAGTCTAATCCATATTCGAGCGAGGGGGAAACGATTTTCCGTCCGCGAACGGGTCCGGGGTGGCGTCGAACCGCTCCAAGTCCCGGTCGGACCACCCGAAATGGTGGGCCAGTTCGTGAATGACGGTTTTGCGGACCTCCGTCCGCAGTTGAACGGGGTCGTCAAACTCCCGCTCGTGCGGCCCCTTGAAGATCCAGAGCCGGTGCGGCACGTCGTTCGCCAAATAGGCGTCCGTCATCATGGGGCTTAACTCGGCCGGCTCGAACAGACCCAAGAGCGTCTCCCCGTCTTCGATCTCCTCCTCCGAGAAGTCGGCCCGCAGCAACAAGTCGTGGTCCGGCTCGTCGGCCACGTCCACGACGAGGTTGTCCAAATGGGGGAGCAAGTCGGCCGGCAACGTCTCCATCGTCCGCCGGACGATCTGCTTGAACTCGCGCATGGAGAGATGGGCCACGGTCGATTCTCTATGGTCATTCGTTGATGGTCCTGCCATAGTAGCATTCAAGTGGGCATTCCGGTCAGAGCTGGCAGGGGGATGCAAGCCGCGAGGTACAATTCACCTCGCGGCTTGTCGGATGAAACCGTAACCTAAATTACGTGTCACCGTTCGGCATGCCATCCATTTAGGGATTTCACCATGCTCACTTTGACGGGAATTCGCGCGTACATGGGCGCCCAACCCTTCCGACCATTTCGCCTGCACATGGCCAGCGGCAAGACGTTCGATATTCGACATCCCGAGATGATAAAGCTGGGGAAGAATTTTCTGGTCATCTTCTCCGTCGCGGCGGGCGAAACCGACGTATTCGAACGATTCGATTCGGTGTCCATGATGCTGATCGAGTCTGTTTCCCACATTGATCAGCCTGTCAGCGCTTGAGAGCGAACGAAACAACCGACAATCATTGACATATACGATCTTGGCTCGCACAAGGTTGGCCGTATGTCTATGCCCCTCGCGTTCCCTGTCCCGAATCCATATCCTAATCTTCTTGCCGCCATCCCGTGAGGACCGCCTTGGCCACGCTGAGTTTGCCGACGAAGACCGATGCCCGCGCCGCGAAGGGGACGTACGCCTTCGTCAGCCTCGGGTGCCCCAAGAACACCGTGGACTCCGAGCGGATGCTCGGCAAGTTGGCGCGGGACGGCTACGCGCTCGTCCCGGATGCCGACGGGGCCAGCGTCGTCGTCGTCAATACGTGCGGGTTCATCGAGTCGGCCCGGGACGAGTCGCTCGGCGTCATCCGTGAGATGCTGGAGTTGAAGGCGCAGGGTCGGGTCGGGTCCGTCGTCGTCGCCGGGTGCCTGGCCGAGCGGCAGAAAGACATGCTCCTGACGGAAGTTCCGGGCATCGACCAGATCGTCGGCGTGTTCGGCCGCGAAGAGATCGTGCAGGTCGTGGACCGGGCGGTGACGCAGCAGCGCGAGCAGCGCAGCGTGTTCCGGCCGGCCCCGGTGCGGGCCTTGGAAGACACGGCCCGCCTGCGCATCACGCCGCGGCACTTCGCGTACATGAAAATCTCCGAGGGGTGCGACCGGCTTTGCACGTTCTGCGCCATCCCCAAGATGCGCGGCAAGCACGCCACGAAGCCGATGGAAGAAGTCATCCGCGAGGCCAACGAGTTGGCCGCCGACGGCGTGCGGGAACTCATCATCGTCGCCCAGGACAGCACCTATTACGGCATGGACCTGTACGGCCGCGTGCGCCTCGCCGAGTTGCTGCGGGAACTCGACCAAGTGGACGGCGTCGAGTGGATTCGCCTGCTGTACGCCTACCCGGAACACGTCACGGACGAATTGTTGGAAACGCTTGCCGGCGCCAAGAAAATCGTCCCGTATGTGGACATGCCGTTGCAGCACATCAACGACCGCGTGCTCAAGCGCATGCAACGCCGGGTGGACCGGGTGAAGACCGAGACCATGATTAGTCGCTGGCGCCAGGCCGTCCCGAACCTGACGTTCCGCACCACGTTCATTGTCGGCTTCCCCGGCGAGACGGCCGCCGAGTTCGACGAACTGTGCGACTTCGTGGCGCAGACCAAGTTCGAGCGGGCCGGGGCCTTCACCTACTCGTTGGAGCCGGACACGCCGGCCGCCAAGCTCGACGGCCACCTGCCGGCCGAGGTGAAGAAGGAACGCCAGGACCGGCTGATGGAAATTCAGCAACAAGTCGCGTTCGACTGGTCGCGCCGGCAGGTCGGCCGGGAACTGGACGTCATCGTCGACGGGCCGGACCCGGAGTCGGTGAATCATCATCACGCCCGCGGCCACGCGGACGCCCCGGAGATCGACGGCTTGGTGCGCGTGAAGGGGAAGAATCTGCGGCCCGGCGACATCGTGGCCGTGAAGGTGACGGGGGCCGACGGGTACGACCTCGCGGCGCGGGCCGTCGGCAACCCGAGGTGACGGCCCCATGCCCGCCGAACCCAACCTGTGGACGACGCCGAACGGCCTGACGCTCAGCCGGCTGCCGCTGACCATCCTGCTGTGCGTCTGCATTCACCACCAGTGGTGGCCGTCCGCGTTCTTCATCTTCGTGGCCGCCGCCGTCACCGACTGGGTGGACGGGTGGTGGGCGCGGCGGTTCAACCAACTCTCCATGTTCGGCCGCACCTTCGACCCGCTCACGGACAAGGTGCTGCTCGGCTGCGCGTTTATCTTTCTGCTGCCCGAGCCGGACGCCGGCTTGGAGCCGTGGATGACGGCCGTTGTGGTCGGCCGGGAACTGCTCGTGACGGGGATTCGCGGGTACGTCGAGACGCTCGGCAAGAAGTTCGGGGCCGACTGGTTCGGCAAGCTGAAGACCATTTTGCAGTGCGCGGCGCTGCTGGTGATTCTGTTCGCCCTGTGGATGCGGCGGCTGCCGGACGCCGACCCCTTGCGGCCGGCCCTCGACGTTCTGCAAGTCGGCATGATCTATCTGATGCTCGCCGCCACGGTGTTGAGCGGTATTCAATACACCATGAAGGCGGCGCGGTTGATGGGGGAATAGTCGTGGCCAATCCGTTGGGCTTTGCCATCGTCGGGTGCGGGATGATCGCCCGGTTTCACGTCCGTGCCTTGGCCGACGTGCCGGGGGCGACACTGGCCGCGCTGGTGACGCGCAACCCCGCCAGCGCCGCGGCGCTGCTCGCCGAGACGGGCGTTGCCCCCGTGCCCGTGTTCACCACGCTGGGCGATGCGCTGAAGCACCCCGGCGTCGATGTCGTCATCATCACCACGCCGAGCGGGGCGCACGCGGAACCGGCCGTCGAAGCGGCCAAGGCCGGCAAGCACGTCGTCGTCGAAAAGCCGTTGGAAATCACCCCCGAGCGGTGCGACCAAATCATCGCCGCGTGCGAGCAGTACGGCGTGCAACTCTGCACCATCTTCCCGTCCCGCTTCCACGACGCCAACATCGTTCTGCACGACGCCGTGACCGCCGGGCGGTTCGGCCGGCTCACCCTCGGGGAAACGACGTGCAAGTGGTGGCGCACCCAAGCCTACTACGACGACGGCGGCTGGAAGGGAACCCTCGCCCTCGACGGCGGCGGGGCGCTGATGAATCAGGCGATCCACAACGTCGATCTGCTGCTCTGGATGATGGGCGACGTGGCCAAAGTCGCCGGCTTCACCGCCACGCTGGCCCACGAGCGCATCGAAGTCGAAGACACGGCCGTCGCCGCCCTCACGTTCACGAACGGGGCCTTGGGGGTGATCCAAGCGACCACGAGCGTCCACCCCGGCCTGCCGAAGACGATTGCCGTCCACGGGGACCGCGGCTCGGCCGTCATCGAGCAGGAAGACATCCTGCGCTGGGACTTTCACCTGCCGACCCCGGACGACGAAACGGTGAAGGCGAGATTCGCCCAAAAGCTCGGCCTCTCCGGCGGCTCCAGCGACCCGAAGGCGATCTCCCACCAAGGCCACGCCAAGCAACTCGCCGACTTCGTGACGGCGATCCAAACCAAGACCGCCCCGAAGGTGGACGGCCGCGAGGGGAGAAAAGCCGTGGCCGTCATCTGCGCGATCTACGAGTCAATGCGGA
>JAYUGD010000322.1:0-5773 GCA_043767785.1 Zavarzinella sp.
TCTCCGAAGCGGAGAGGGGGAGCACGTGTGTTGTGATCGCTGTTTGAAGTAACAGCGCCACTGACACGAAGACTCCAACCCACTCGCTCCCCCTCTCCGTTTCGGCGAGGGGGCCGGGGGGTGAGGTTGCTTTTACGTCGCGCCTACAATCTCCTGACGACACTCCATCACGGACCGTTCACCCCATGCCCGACGACCTCCCCCCGCCGCCCCGCCCGCCGCGCTCCCAGACCGTTCCCGAGTTCGTGCGGGACATCAAGGACACGGCCGACCGGCTGCTGGCCGACGGCATCTCGCGCGGGGAGGCGAAGCTCCTTAGCACGGCCCTGCGGGAATTGCGGTACGCCTTCAAGGTGTTCTCGAAGTACCGCGGCCAGCGCAAGGTGACGGTCTTCGGCTCGGCCCGCACCAAGCCGGACCACCCGACCTACGCGATGGCCAAAGAATTCTCCAAGCAGATGGCGGCGAAAAACTTCGTCACCGTCACCGGGGCCGGCGGCGGCATCATGGAGGCCGGCCACGTCGGGGCCGGGCGGGACATGAGCTTGGGCCTGAACATCCTGTTGCCGTTCGAGCAGTCGGCCAACTCGGTGATGACCGGGACCGACCGCCTGATGACGATGCGCTACTTCTTCACGCGCAAGCTCATGTTCGTGAAAGAGACGGATGCCGTCGCCCTGTTCCCCGGCGGGTTCGGCACGCACGACGAAGGCTTCGAAGCCCTCACGCTGATGCAGACCGGCAAGAGTCACCTGTTCCCCATCGTGATGGTGGACCAGCCCGGCGGCACCTACTGGAAGCGGTTCAACGACTTCATCGAACACGAATTATTGGGGAACAAGCTGATCTCCCCGGCCGACATGTGCCTGTACAAGGTGTGCGCGAGCGTCGAGGAGGCCGTCGCCGAGGTGACGAACTTCTACCGCGTCTACCACTCGATGCGCTTCGTGAAAAAAGACCTCATCATGCGCTTCACGAAGCCGATCAGCGACACGACCATCGCGTACGTCAACCAGAACTACAAGGACATCATCTGGGAAGGCGCCATCGAGCGGGCCGAGGCCGACCCGATGGAGGCCAACGAGCCGGAACTGGCCGACTATCACCGCTTGCGGTTCAAGTTCGACCGCCACGGGCACTCGCGCCTGCGGCACATGATCGACTACATCAACGAGGCCGAGAGCGGGCCGGAGGGGAAGTTGGACGTGTGACGGCGAGGGTCAATAGTCACCAATCGCCTCCCCGCCGGCCCGCGTGCCGAGGGCCTGCCAGACGGTGAAGCTGATGGTTGTTTTGATGAACGTGACCGACCCGTCGCACAGGCACACGTTGACGCCGCCGGTGTGGTAACTGCGGGCGGCGAGGTGGAACTGATTGGCCCCGAGCAGGTAGACGCAGTCCCGGCCCGTGTAATTCGGCGGGACCGTGTGCGTATACAGGGCGGTCGTGGCTGTCCCCAAATAATACTGAAGGCCGGTGAAGTTGTTGGTGGCGACCGCCGTGTTGCACGTCCCCGCAAACCCAGCCGGCAGCGGGCCGAAGTTATTTGGGTTGGTGTCCGGATTGGCTCCCCACGGGGCGCCGACCCCAGCCACATTCAGAGCGTCGTTCGCCGGCCGCGCCCCCCGCTTGATCTCGGCGAACATCACGGTGGCGCTCAGGCTGTCCGTCATGGCGGCGAACGGGACGGCGGTATTCTGCGTCACCGTATTTTGGCCGAAGACGCCTCTCAGGTTCATCGGCTTGTTAACGGTCCCGATGGCGTCCGGCGCCATGCCGTGGGCGCCGGTGTTGCCGTAGTAATTCGACCGGCCGACCGGCCCGGCCGTCACGCCGGCCGGCGGACTGGCGTCCATAAACACTCCATTTGAGGCGTCGGACGGGCACGTCAGGCCCGGCACGTCCCCGATCCGGCCGGAGTAACTTTGGAATTGGCCGACAGGCAGTAATTGATCGAACTTGGCGTAGCGGTTCTGCTGCTCTAGGAACGGCAATAAATGCACGAGCGCGGAAACCGAGAAGTTCCCCGACGAAGCCCCCGCCGGCAGCACGAAATGGGTGTCGTGATGGTTATGGGCGGCCAAGCCGAGTTGTTTGAGGTTGTTGGAACACTTCATGCGGTTGGCCGCCTCGCGGATCTTCTGCACCGCGGGCAGCAGGAGGCCGATGAGGATCGCGATGATCGCGATCACCACCAGCAGTTCGATCAAGGTAAACGCCCGTCTCACGATGCTCTCCAAATATCTGATGCCAACGGTGGGAGAGGGTCGGTTTTGGCCGCCGAGGGTCGGGATTGATCACCATCACAGGACGTTAATCGAGTGGCTCTCCTGCTCATTGTCCGCGTCGACCACCGTGACTGTCTGCGTGCCGTGGCCTTGAAGAGGCTGGAACAGAACGCACCAAAAGTTCTCTCCAATGTTGGCGTCGTTGTAGATGCTGTCTTGGGATGCCGTCCCAGCGACGGCGCTCGTAATGATGTTGTTGGAGTACCCATACGCGATGAAAGAGGCCGCTTCCGACGCGTCAATGTTTTGGTTCGGCGTGTCGGGGTAGGTGAAGCTGGGAGCCGCCCCGACGCCGACGGCCTTGGATTCAACGGCAAGGGGTTCGGGGTCGCCCACGGGCCTGGCGTTGGGATGAATGCTGTCCGGGTACCTGGGATTTGGGTCTCGCACGATCTTCGTGTCGTAGCCCTGGAGCGTGATCGCGTATTTCTCACGCACGCTTTTTAGAGTAAATTTGATCATCCAGCATATTTTGTTTGTTCTGGCGAGCTTCACGCATTGCAGCGGTTCCCCGACGATGTCAGGCCCGCCGTTGCCCTGTTTGGCGACGCCGCCGACGCTCAGGACGCCGGCTTCCGCCTCGCCGAACACGACGAGGATATTTTTCTTCGTCTTCGTGTTCGGCTTCGGCCCCTTGATCGTAATTTTCTTCGCCACGGAACGACTCCTTGTTGTTCTCAGAACAGTGGGTTGGGTTAGTCGGACGGCGTCAATTTGGCCTCGCGGAAGGACGCGGACCCGTTGCTCAGATACAGGCCGACGCCGCCGCGGGGGAGGAATGCGGGCGAGTGGGCTTCGACGACGGCGGCCCGGTGCGTCAGCACGTCGTTGTTGAACAGTTTCCAATGCTTGGCGGACGCCGCCAGCAACCGGTCCAAGTCGGCAGTGTCGGCCATGAAGACTTTGCCGTCCCATTCCGCGTCCACGCGCGTCGGCGAGACGGTCACGGCCAAGCGGTGCCACTGCTTGTGCGGGGCGGCGTCCGGCTCGAACGGCGGCCCGTTGACGCCGGACACGCCGGCTCGGTTCAGCGCCGGCTCTTCGCCGAAGATCAACATCGAGTCCAGTTTCACGGACGTCACGCCCTTCGAGAGTGGGCCATTTTTGCCCATGACGACCGGCCCGTCCGCGGAGCGGCGCAGGCCGTTGAACGTCATATGAGTCAGGAGTCGCATCTTAGCGTCATTCTCACCGCGTTGCTGGTACCCAATGTACAGCCCCACTCGTCCCGGCGCGTTACTCTTTTCATGCCGCACCTCGACCTCAAATCGGTACCGGTCGAACGGCACCGCCGGCAGCAGTTCAATCAGCGCCGAATCGGCGGCGGCGTGGATGGTGAACGTCCCATCCGTGGCCGTGGCGAGTTTCGTCCCGTCTTCCCCAATCAGAATCTTATGCCACTTCGGCTTCCCCGTCTCTCCAATTAAAATGACTTCTTTACCGGCGGCCAGTTCCGCTTGAATCTCCCGCAGCGGCCGGTCGGGGTCGCGGAGGTACATGGCCGTGGCCCCCGTCGTGGCGACGGCCACCAGGGCGACGGCGCAGGCCGTCAGGAAGCGGTGGCGCCAGAGGCGGCGCGTGGTCCGCGTCACCGGGCCGGGGAGGCCGACCGGGCGCTCGTTGTTCAGCCAGTGGGTCAAGTCGTCGGCCAGCAGTTGGGCCGAGGCGTAGCGGTGGGCCGGGACTTTCTCCATGCACTTGAGGCAGACCGCCCCGAGCGCGGGGGACACCTCTTCCCGCGCCGTGGACGGGTCGGCGACTTCCATCTCGCGGACCAGCCGCATCGTCTCGGCTTGGTCGTCGGCCTGAAACGGCTGCTTTCCGGTCAGGGTCTCGTACAGGATCACGCCGAGGGCGAACACGTCGGTGCGGGGGCTGATGTCGCCCGGCCGGCCGGCGGCCTGTTCGGGGGCCATGTAGTTCGGCGTCCCCATCACGCCGCCGGTCAGGCTCAGGCGGTGCGGGTCGTCGAGCAGCTTGGCCAGGCCGAAGTCGGCGACCTTCGGCGTGTTGTCGCCGGCCATCAGCACGTTGGACGGCTTCAAGTCCCGGTGGACGACGTCGCGCCGGTGGGCGAAGTCCATGGCCTCGGCCACCGCCTTCACCAGCGTCACGGCAGCCCGGACCGGCAGCGGCCCGGCCTTGAGCAGACCCGCGAGACTCCCCCCGGCGACCCATTCCATCGCCAAATACGGGACGCCCGCCTCCTCCCCGAAATCGTACAGGCGGACGATGTTCGGGTGGTCCAGCCGGGCGATGGCCTCGGCCTCCCGGCGGAACCGCAGGACGGTCGTGTCGCTCGCCCCGTCGAGGGAGCGGATCATCTTGACCGCCGCCGCCCGGCCGACCAGTTGGTGCCGGGCCTTGTAGACGACGCCCATGCCTCCTTGGCCGACCACTTCCTGGAGGTCGTAGGCGCCGATGCGCGTGAGCGTCTTGGCCGGGGCGAAGTGCGCCCCGGGCTGCGCCGTCTCCGCGTAGGGGGCGTAGGCCTCGGTAATTTGCCCGGCGGCCGCCTCGATCAACTTCAGGGCCGGGTGGTCCGGGACGGCGGGGCGCTTCAGGCACTCTTTGAGGCGGTCGGCGAACGGGTCGCGTTCGCCGGGGTCACGCCACGACGACAGGGCCTGTTGGCACCGAGTACACCGGGAGAGGTGCGTGCTGATGCGGTCCAGTTCTTCGGCGGGCAGGCGCCCGCGGTGCAAATCGGCAATCATCGGCCCGGTCAGGCACGGCAGCGAGGCGTTCGAGGGGGAAGCCATCTGCATCGGCGAATCCTCGGCCGGCGGGAGAGGCCGGGGCCCGCGGGGCGGGCGGCGAATCAGAGCGTTTCGATCAGGCCGGCGAATTCTTCCCGGATGCGGCGCATGATCCGGGATTTGGCCAGGTACACAACGTTCACCGTCATGTTCAAGTCGCGGGCCACGTCGGCGGCGGACTCCTCACCCATCGTGACGCGGAGGAACGCCGCCCGGGTGTGTTCTTCGTAGTCGCCGAGCACGATTTCCACGGCCCGGCGCATCAGTGTCAGCTCGTCCTCGGGGCCATGGGCGTCAGCCGCCGAGAACGGCTCGCGAGCCTCCGGGGCCTCGTGAGTGACGGTCATCCCGTCGTCCCCGCCCACCCCGTACGCCCCCGGCACGTTCAGCCGGTGGCGGTCGCGAATCTTGTTCGTCGTGATGGTCCGGAGCCACCCCCGGAACGTCCCCCCCTCCCGCTCGCGGGAGAAGGTGGCGATGCTCTTGGACACGGCGTAAAACACGTCCTGCGCCACGTCGGCGGCGTCCGTGTCTTGCAGGCCGGCCCGGCGGCACCACTGGAACAGCAGGGGGGTGCACAGCCGTACAAACGTCTTCCACCCCTCGGCATCCTGCTTTTGGATGCGCTCCAGAAGAGTGGATTGTGTCCCCTCGCCCTCCACAAAAACTTTAACGTTCGAGTCTGTCATGAAAAATGATTCGCCCATCAGAAGACAGGAAGTTTGT
>JAYUGD010000323.1:0-15082 GCA_043767785.1 Zavarzinella sp.
CCACCCGGCGCCTGACGGCGCTCGGCTCACCAAGAACAGAGGTCAAACCCGCTTCGCCTCGCCCACGGTCGGCAGTTCTTCGAGGCTTCGCAGCTTGAAGATTTCCAAGAATCGGTCCGTGGTGGCGTACAGAGTTTCCCGGTCGGCGGTGGCCCGCTCCGCGACGGCGACGAGGCCGAGACGGACGAGTTGCCGGACCACGCCCGCGGAGTCTTGGCCGCGGATCGTATCCAGTTCACTTTTGCCGATTGGTTGTCGGTACGCGATCAACGACAGCACGTCCAACGCGGGCTGATTGAGTCGGGCCTCGCGTGGGCCGCCGAACATCTTCTCGTGCAGGCCGGCATATCGCGGCCGGAGTTGCATCACATAGCCCGTTGGACGGTGGATTACCAGATACGGCCGGTTCTGGCTCTTGTAGGTGCGGTTCAGCACGTCCACATATTCGCGCACGTCGTCCGCGGAGAGGCCGCGAATCACATCCGAGACGAGATCCGGTTTCAACGGCGCCCCGCCGACGAACAAGAGGGCTTCGATAAGTTGGAGCGGGGAAGGGGGGACGGTCGCCTCCGTCACCGCCTCGGCGACCGGCGGGGGAAGTTCTTCCGCCGGCTCGGCCATCGGGATGATGACCGGCGGCTCCTCGACGGCTTCCGCGAGCGGGATGTCGCCGTCGGGCGTCAGGCCGTCGAGTTGCCATTCCTGCGCGCCGACCAATGAGGCGAAACTCTCGCCCAGTTGTTGGGCGAGGGGGATGACATCCGATTCCGGTTCCTCCGGGTTCGCCATGAGCCTTATTCAAAATGGTGCGGCAGGAAGCCGATACCGGTGATGGCCGTCCCCGCCCACAGGATCGTGAATGCCACGGCCAGCGCGAGGTGGACCCTCCGCAGGTGACGCCGCCCGGTGAAGAGCATCGCGGGCAATAATACCGTGGCGGGGACGGAAAAGCCCAGATGAATCCGCAGGACCGTATGCTGCTCCGGCGTGAAGCCGTCCGTCAGCGCCGGGTTGACGACGCGGATGATGACCTCGAAGCCGATCACCGTGACGACGGTGAGGGCGAAGAAGACGCGGTTGATTTGGCCGTGCAGTTTCTTGCGGCCTCGGGCGATGGCGATCACGGCCGCGATGAACAAGAGCGTGACGGCCCCGACCGCGACTTTAAGCGTCAGGATCACCAAGCCCGGCGTGAAGAACATGCCCCCTCCGTCCGTTGCCGGGACCGCCGGCGGGATACGCTTTTCATACGGAGAGCAGGGAAGTTCGACCGGAAGAAGTGGCCTCGACAGTCGCCGTCCCCTTTGGTACGGCTCCGCTCATGGGGGGATGGTCTCGACTCGCGGGAGGACTCGCGTTGGCCGGCGGCATGCTGGCCGACGGGCCGTTGCGCGCCCAAGACGAGTTGCCCCCGCCGCCCGCCGCCCGGCTCGGCGTCCCGGTGCCGCCGCCACGGCCTCAGGACGACCCGGTCGTCGAACCGCCGGACTTCGCCCCGCCGCCGCCGTTGCCGAAGAACTGGCAGCCGCGGCAAAAGTTCCAGTTCGGCACCCAACTCGGGGCGGCGCTGCTCGCCAGCAAGAACGGCCTTCCCGGCTACGGCGTGACGTGGTTCCCGTCGGCCGAGGTGCGGCACCAGCCCACCGACCTGTCGCTGTCCCGACAGGAAATCGCGCTGTTCACGCCATTCTGGAAGGAAGGGCCGGACACCGCCATCGGCTTCCTCGGGATTAAAAACTCGCGCTTCGAGACGCAAGCCGTCTTGCCCGATTCGGGCCGCGAATTCCCGCACCGTCTGTGGGACGTGAACGCGGGCGTCAGCTACTCCCACACGTTCGCCGAAGGGTGGACGGCCGGGGTCAACATGAACGCCGGCTCGGCCAGCGATAAGCCGTTTTCACAGGCCAACGTGCTGAGCGCCGGCCTGATCGGCTACCTGACGACGCCCGGGGCGGGCAACGATCACTGGGTGTTCGCCGTGCTGTACTCCCCCACCGGGGACTTCCGGTACCCGTACCCCGGCGTCGCGTACTTCTACCAGCCGAACTCGTTCTTCGAGGCCAACATCGGCATCCCGTTCTTGCTGAAGTGGAAGCCGTGGGACGACGTGACCGTGGAGGCCCTCTACCTGCCCATCCGCACCGTCTCCGCGCGCGTGACGTGGGACACGTTGCCGGGCGTGCGGTCGTTCGCGGCGTTCAACTGGTCTTACGAGAGCTATTTTCTGGCCGAGCGGGACACGTACAGCGACCGCCTGTTCTCGTTCGAGAAGCGGCTCACCGGCGGGGTCTCGTTCGACTTGCCGCTGAACTTGGCCTTGGAAATCTCGGGCGGGTACGCCTTCGACCGCATTTACTTCCAAGGGAAAAGTTACGCGGACCGCTACCGAGACCGCGTGAGCTTGGCCAACGGGGCGTTCATTCAACTACAATTGCGACTGAAGTTCTGAGGACATGGCCTGGAAACGCGGGAGGCCGGGGGAATGCCCCCGGCCTCTTGTGTCACGACGCGGATCGCCAATCAGCCGCGGACGTTGACGAGCGGCAGTTGATAGTCCAAGCCGTCGTCGCCGATGCCGAGGGTGATCGCGTTGACGCGATTCTCGGCGGGCGAGCCGGCCGGCGAGCCGTTGACCGTGCCGGGGATGCCGAGTTCCACGCTGTCGAAGTACTTCTTCGGCGGGGTGACGCGGACGCTGTACGTCCCGGCCCACAGGTGGCCGTAATTGAATTCCCCGCCGCCCGAGGTGAGGTAGAAGCGATTGATGTGGCGGCCCAGCGAGTCCGTCCCGGTCAGGTAAACGGCCGCCCCGTCCTGCAACCCGTCGATCGCGCCGTCGTAGGTGTGATTTTTGTCCACATCGACGAACACGAAGCCACGCAGCGTGCTGAACTCGGGAATCACGATGTTGATGTGGCTCGGGCACAGGTGCAGTTCGCCGTTGCCCGCGAAGGAGTCGGCGATCACCGTCCCCTCGATCTGGCCGTTGTTGAAGTTGAACTGGGCGTGCGGGGCGAGGAAGCTGCCTTCCAAGCCGACGCCGGAGACGTTCACTTCCGTGGCGTCCGGGAAGTTCCAGACAAGGCGGTCGCAGTCGGCCCCGACGAGCCTTAGTCCGAGGTTTTTGATGTCGGCCGTCCCGCCGGGGACGTTAATCAACACCGTGGCCGTGGCCGGCACTTTCAGCGTGATGCTCTTCGCCCCGTCGAGTTGCGCCGGGGTGAGGGTGAAGATGTCCAGCGTGGGGTGCATCCCGCGCATGTAAATGTTGTCGTGCCGCTCCCACGTCCGCCCGTTGGGGGCCTCGGCGCCCCACAGGGCGGACTTCGCCGTCAGGTCCGTACTCATCGCCGCGAAGTCGAGGACGTTCGCTTGCTGCCGGCTCGTGCCATTGGGCGTGCCCACGCCGTCGAGGATCCCCGAGTTCCCGTGAACAATGTTTCCGTTGAACACTTGGCCGTACTGGAAGGCGAGGTCGTGGCCGACGATCAGGTCGTCCCGCGTGCCGTGCGAGTTCGTCAGCTTGTCGCCCATGCCGTAGGACTTGACGGCGGCGTCGTGCCCGACGGCGACGCGGCCTTCCACGTCGCTGTTGAACACGTCAATGTCGTTGAAGGCGACGAGGTTGAAGTCCGTCGCCGCCCCGAGGTCGTAGGCGGCGGGCACGTCGCGGGCTTCCAGCGCCTGAAAAGCCAACCGCGTCCGTGTCACGTCCCGCCCCTTGGAAATCCGCATGTTGTTCGACTCCGTCGATGTTGCAACCGAATCCGACCGCCCCATGGTCCAAACGGAATTTCCGGTAAACCCGAGATCGGCGGTTTCGGCCGGCCGATTGACCCGAAATCACGAAGTCCGCGAAATCGGCCGGGCAAACAGCGGGGTGGGAAAGGTCGTGGGCGATGCCGGTATTCGGCGAGTTCTCGGCGTCCCGACAGTCCTGCGAATCTGACGTATCCCGCCCGTTTGGCGGGTGTTGGCAACTCTGCCAATCGCGGGGATCGCGGCGAGTCATTCCGGGCCGCCGGCGCCCGGGTTCGCAATTTTTCCCGGAATCGCTCAAGTCGGCCGGGCGGGGGAAAACTGGTATCCTGAAACGGAGTTTCCCCCGCCGACCGCCGAGCAAAGGCTTATGTTCCGACCTCCGCACCGTGTCCGCGTCCCCGAACTAATGGACGACCCCGCTCTTGATCCGGCCGAGCACGCCCGCGCCTTGGCCGGCCTGCGCCGGGTGAACGCCGTCAGCCGGGCCGACGCCCTGTTATGGAAGCCGCTCGTCCGGCTCGCGCGCGCGCCGTCCCCGAAGCCGTTCCGCGTGTTGGACTTGGCCACCGGCTCCGGGGACATGCCGATGAAATTGTGGGCGCGGTTCCGCAAGGCGGGCCTGCCCGCGGAAGTGGCCGGGTGCGACATCAGCCCCGTGGCCGTGGCCGAGGCGACGCGGCGCGCCGCGGCGGCCAACGCCGACGTGAAGTTCTTTCCGTGTGACCTGTTCGCGGGCCGCATACCGGGCGAGTACGACGCCGTGGTGTGTTCGCTGTTTATGCACCACTTGGACCCGCCGGACGTGGTGACGATGCTGAAGCGGATGGCCGAAGTGGCGACGCGCGGCGTCTTCGTGAATGATTTACGGCGGAGTCGCGGCGGCTGGCGCCTGGCGTGGGTCGGCACCCGCATCCTGTCCCGCTCGCCGGTCGTGCATTTCGACGGGCCGGTCAGCGTGGCCGCCGCCTACACGGCGGATGAAGTGAAGAAAATGGCCGACGACGCGGGCCTGACCGGCGCCACGGCGGAGAACCGCTGGCCGTGGCGCCTGTTGCTGTCGTGGCGGCGTTAAACGGTGTACAGGCCGACGCCGCCCTGGTCCCCGCCCACGAGCAACCGCCCGTCGCCCGGCGACCACGCGACGGCCGACACGCCCTCGCCGAAGTCGGCTTCCGCCTGGATTTTCTTGGCCCCGCCGGGATACCACACGGCGAGGATTCCCCCGCCGCACCCGGAAGCGAGCAGCGGCCCGCGATGTTGGAATTTCAGCGCGGCGACGAGGTGTTCGTGCCGCTCGAACATCAAGGGCTTCGACCCGGCCGGCCCGTCCCCGGAACAATCCCAGACGACCGCCGCTTCCCCGCCGTTGGTCGCCAAGTAGCGGCTGGTGGCGTCCCAACTCACGGCCGTCACCTTGGTCGGGTAGCCGGACATTTGCAGGTCATCGCCGGTCTTGACGTACCAGAAGTGGACGGTCGCGTCCTGCCCGCCGGCGGCCAGCATCTTGCCGTCCGGCGACCACGCCAGCCCGAGGATCGACCCCTTCCACTCGAAGGCGTTTACGGCGTCCGCGGCGTCCGGCCGGTAGAAATTCACCTTGCCGTACCCGGAAGCCACGAACTCCTTGCCGCGGGCCGACCACGCGATGCCCGAGACGGTGCTGGCGAACGGCGGGTAATCGCGCCCCAGGGTGCCGTCCGTGCCCCACAGTTTCACCTTCTTGCCGGCGGCCGACGCCAAGAAATCCCCTTTCGGGGACCACGCGACGTGTTCGACCCACGCTGCCCCGCCGGCAAGTTCGTACGCCACCGTGCCGTCCGTCGTGTTCCACACGCGCACTTTTCCGTCTTGGCCGGCTGACGCCAGAAGGGGTTCCTTCGGGTGCCAACTGAGGGCCGCGGTCCCGAAGGCGTGGCCGGGGAGGGTGTGCCGGACGGCCCCGTTCGTCATGTCGTAAAGGGTGATCGGCCCGCTCACCGCCGCCGCGGCGACGACGGAGCCGTCTGGGGACCACGCCACGGCGATCACGTGGTCCCCGACGGCTTGCCGCCACCGGGCTTCCATCCGGGGCTGTGCGTTCAGACGTGCCATCCGCTCTCTCTCGTGCGCGGTCTCGGATTGGTTTTAGTGTAGCCGCCCAGTCATTCCGAGATTTCGGCGACTTCACTCTTCATCACTTCCCCGAGCAGCACCGTAGCGTAACAGCCGGCGGGCAGGGTGAACGTCAACCGCAGGCCGTCCGGTTCCCATGCGGCGGTGAGGTCGTCCACGTACACCAAATTGTGTCGGCGTGTCCCCAGCAGCAACTGGCCGAATTGGTCGAACGCGCCCGGCGGCAAGTTCGCCGCGGCGAGGACGGTCTGTTCCCGTTCCGCGGCAAGCCCGGCCGCGGGGAATGTCTTCTTGCCGAACATCGGCCCGGCGTGGACGATCTCGCGGGCGTCGAAGCGGCCTTGTTCGGTCGCCGGGTCTTCGGTGGTGAACATCCCCCCGGCCGGCCACTTGGCCATCACGTCGCCCGCCAGCACGGTGCGGAAGAGACCGTCGGCCATGCGCTGGGCCAGCACGCGGTTAAACAGGTCTGACTGCACGGCCGAGAGGGCCAGCTTTTTCAGGAAGTGGTTTCGCATTTTGACGGGCCGCCCGGTGAGCAAGTCCCACCCGAGCGAGAGCGTCTCGCCGTTGCGGCCGAAGCGCTGCGGGCCGTAAAAGTTCGGCAGCCCGTTCGATTTGATGGCGTCTAGGATCGGGTCCAGCGGGACGGCCGGGTCGGCCCCGCGGATCAGGACGCGGAAGCGGTTGCCGCGCAGGTGGCCGGCCCGCAGTTTGTTGTTGTGCCGGGAGACGGACAGCACGCGGATGCCGTCCCCTTCCAGTTGCGGGAGGCTAAACTCGGCGCTGCCCGGCACGGAAATCCACTGCCGCGTCACCGCCCGCCGGTCTTTTAACCCGGCGGCGCCGATGTCGCCGGGCGAGACGTTTAAACGCTTCGCGATTTGTCGCGTGAAGAACTCGGCCCCGATGTCCGTTTTCTCCACCCACAAGTAAAGGTGTTCCCCGGTCCCGGACGGCTCATAGGCCGGGATTTCCTCCACCTCAAAATCGGCCGGGGCTTCCTTAATTCGGCCACCGACGCCCGGGTGCGTCACTGTGAGAAATGGCAAAGGGGTGCTGTTCATGATCCTCATGTCATAGGGAATCCGCGAACGAGCCCCCGAATTCCTGTCATGGCATCAATTTCAGGTGATCGGCACATTTGAGGCGGTAGACGGCTGCATTTTCCGATAATTTCGGTTCCGCCGATCATTCCGGTTCTAAGGTTGCGAGGAATCGGCGGACGATGGGACAAGTGCCGGCCGCTCGCGTCGCCGCATCACTTGTATGGGACATTTCTTTCCCGTCTCCACGCATCATAAATTCGGAAGGCCACTCTCGGACTTCCGCGGGTTGACAGCCTCCCGATCAACCCTTTGCTTTAAGCTCTCTCCCACGCAAATTCCCTGCTTCGGAACGCGCGAATGAACTCTCTGCACCTGTCCGTTTGCCAACTCGAAGACCGCTCCACCCCCGCCACCTTTGGCGTACCGTGGGGGAACACGGGCCGCGTCACCGTCAGCTTCGTGCCGGACGGGACGGCGGTCAACGGCGCGGGCAGCACCCTGTTCCAGATGTTCCAACAGGCCGGCATTCCCGCCGCGACGGGGCAGGGCGAAATTCTGAAAGCCTTGCAGACGTGGGCCGCCCGCACGCCCGCCAACCTCGTGTTGGTGGCCGACCAGGGCCAAGCACTCGGCGTGTCCGGGGCGACGCAGGGGGACACTCGCTTCGGGGACATTCGCATTGCCGCCCGGCCGATGGCGGCGAATGTATTTGGCCGTCACCGAACCCCCCGGGTCGGCCGGGGACACCCGCCAAGGGGACATCGTGTTGAACAGCAATGTGCTGTTCAACACGGGCGGGGCCGGCGGCTATGACCTCTTTTCGGCGATGCTGCAAGAAGCCGGCCACGCCTTCGGCATGGGCAACAGCGACGACCCGGCCTCCCCGATGTACGAGCAGTATTCCGGGGCCAGACAGGGCTTGACGAGCGGTGACATTTCTAATGTGCAGGCCATGTACGGGACGCGGTCCGCCGACACCTTCGAGCATTCCTCGGGCAATCAAACCCTCGGCACGGCGGCGACCGTCGCGTCAGTCAGTTCTCACCGCGCCGGGGCATGGGCCTTTTCCGCGGACTTGTCTTCGCCGGCCGACGCGGACGCCTACCGCTTCGTGATGCCGAGAGATGTAACCGCCGGTCGGACGACGAGCGTGCAACTTGCCACGACCGGCGTGAGCTTGGCGAACGCCCGCCTGCGAGTATCCGACGACCGTCAACAACAGATTGGCGAGGCGACCGACAGCCACTTCGCCGCGGCTCTCACCGTGGCGATCCCGAATTCGCAGCCGGGCAAGACGTATTTCTTCTCCGTGGCCGGCGTGGACTCGTCGGCGTTCGCCGTCGGCGCCTACCGGGTGAAACTGGTGTTCGACCCGGCCGGTCCCGAAGCGACCGTGACCGGAGACAATGTGCCGGCCCGCCAAGGCTCGAACAACCTGCTCGGGTCGGCCTTGTCGTTGGTCACGCCCGCCGGGTACGACTCGCACTCCTATTACCGCGTGAACGGGCGGCTTGACTTGCCGCTCTTGGCCGACTGGTACAACTTCCAATCCGCGCCGGTGAACGGGCAGGCCCAGAGTGTGGCGGTCGTCACCGTCCGCACGCTGGAAGCCGGCGGCCGCCCGCCCGTGATCGCGGTGACGGACAGCCAAGGGCGCACGCTGAACGCCGAACTGGTCTCCTCCACGGCCGATGCCGCCTCCTACCAATTCTTCGCCCCCGCGGACCAGACCCTGTACCTCAAGGTGGCGACCAACGGCCTGCTTGACTTGGGATCCTTGGGGGCGTACCAAGTGGAAGTTTCTTTCCGCAACGTGCGGATCGACTTCCAAGACTTGGCCCAAAGCACGCTGAACCCGAACGCCACGACCAGCCGCAACTTCACACTCGCGCAGCCGGCGTTGACCAAGTTTTCCTTGGCCGCGGACAGCGCCGGCCTCGGCGGCCTGCTGGGCCAAATGAGCGTGCGGCTTGTCCTCAAGGACGCGGCCGGCCACGAAGTCGCCCGGCTGACCGTGCCCGCGGGGCAGACGCAGACGCTGAGCGTTTGCCTCGAAACCGGGACATACACCGCGAGCGTGACGGCCTTCAAATCGTCCGGGCTGCTCAGCGCCCCGGTGAATTTCACGTTGAAATACCTCACGCTGACCGATCCGGTCGGGTCGCAGCCGACAGACTCGACGGGGACGCCGCTGCCGTACCCCGGCACGCGGCCGCCGAGCACGGTCCCGAGCAATGGGTCCGGCGGAAACCAATCTACCGGGAACCCGCCGCCCCCGGCGATGACGCCGCCGCCGGCGAATCCGCCGCCGCCGCCGCCCCCGGCGATGACGCCGCCGCCGGCGAATCCTCCACCGCCGCCGCCCCCGGCGATGACGCCGCCGCCCGGACCGTGAGCGTGACCCGTTGGCCCAGCCCACGCGGAGGTTAATCGACCCATGCCGGACACCGACGACTCCGAGCCGACCAAGGTGCTGAACCCCCCCGCGCCTCGAAGCATTCCATGCGCGTCCGCGCGGCGCGACGGCGAGGCGATGGCCCTGTTGGGGCAAATCGGCCGCGACGAGCCGGAACACGTCGGGGCGTGGTTCCTGCGCGGGCACTTGCACGCCCGGCTGAGGCAATACGGCGAGGCCGTCGGGGCGTTCGCAACGTGCATCGTCTTGCGACCCCAATTCGCCCAAGCGTACTTCCAACGCAGGCTGGCCTTCCACGCGATGCGGGACTACCCGCAAGCCCTGACGGACTTCGACCAAGTCGTGCGGCTGGAGCCGACTTACGCGGAGGGCTTCGTCCGCCGCGGGGTGACGCGGCAATTCCTCAACCGCTTCCCGGAGGCCGTCGCCGACTTCACGACCGCCATCGACTGCGGCGAGCGCACGCCGCGCGTATTCATCCTGCGATCACGTTCCAAAGCGTGGGCTGGCGACGCGGTCGGGGGGAAGGCGACATGCGGCGGGCGATGGAGATCACCCCGACCGACGAGGCCGGCTGGGTGGAACGCGGCCTCGGCCGCTTCGACCAGCCCAAGCCCGGCGCCGCGGTGACTGTAGACCGTGCCCGCGTCGGCGACGCAGCGAGAGACTTTGAAGCGGCGTTGAAGATCAACCCGCGTTCCTACGCCGCCCTGCAAAACCTGTCGATGATCTACTGCGAACACGCTCGCGACGACGCCAAGGCCTCCGCCATCTTGGAGACGATGCGCAAGCACTACCCGGACGACCTTCTGGTGCGGCGGGCGCGGGCCGTGGTGTTCGCCCGCCTGGGCCAAATGGACGAGGCGTTGCGGGAAGCGGCCGCGTGCCGGCGGCTGGACCCGTCGCCGCTCTCCCTGTACCAACTCGCGGGCGTGTACGCCCACGCCGGGAAGACGCGGCCGGAACACACGGCTGAGGCCGTCCGGCTGTTGGCGTGGGCCGTCAGCGAGGGGTACGGCGGCCCGCTCTTGGAGACCGACATCGACACCGAACCGCTGCGGGACAATCAAGGGTTCCGCAAGGTCGTCGCCGCTTACCGCGAACTGACGGCCCTCGGGCGGTAGGCCGACGGTCATTGCCGCGGCGGGGAAGCGGGGTTAAAATCCCCTCCCATGCCCACCTCCCTCTCGCCCACCAACATTCGCGTCACGGACATCGGCGAGTACATTCGCCACCGCTCCTGCGACCGCCGCTTTCATTTGCGCGTCAACCACAAGGAAGCCGTCAGCGGTTTGCCGTTTTTCAATCTTCTCGTCAACAGTCTCGACCCGGTTCTCCAGTCTGTCGGCGAGAGTCGCGAAGACCAGTGGGAAGCAGAGTTGATTGCCGCCGGATACGCCGACCTCGGGACGGGGTTGCCGAAGGGGAAGCGGCAAGAAGTCGAGTGGGCCGACCTCGCGACCGCCGTCGCCGGTCGGACTGATCGGGCGGACGCCTACTGCCGGCAGTTGAAAGTCACGGGGACCGTCGGGGCGTTCGCGCTCACCGGGTTCATCGACTTTGCCTTGCTGCGCTGGAGGGGCGGCCGCCCGACGGTGCTGCTCGTCGAGTGCAAAGCCAGCCGGCGGGATCGCACGTACCACCGTATTCAAGTGGCCACCTATCAACTCTTGCTGCGGGCCATTGTCGCCGCCCGCCCGGCTACCGTCGGCGGGGAGGTTTTGGAAGCGGGCGAGATTCGCGGCGTCGTCGCCCGCATTGACGAGGACAGCAACGCCAATCAATCCATCTTGACATTGGAGCCGTTGGACTTGGCCTCGGAAGTCGCCGACATCCGGCAACTGTTGTCGGCCTCCGGCCGGCTGGCGACGATGGTTGACCGCCCGCTCGCCGACATCGGCTTCCAGATCGACTCGAAGTGCGACGGGTGCATCTACAACGTCCACTGCATGACCGAGTCGGCCCGCCTGCGCCAGCCGGAACTCTTGGGGCTCGACCCGGTGACGTGCCGCCTGTTGAAGGCCGCCGGCCTCGGCACGCTCGACAAGATCGCCAACCCGCCGCTCAACGACGCCCGCATTGAAGCGTTGAACCGAGACCCCGGTTTCTCTGAGAATCTCGACTTGCTGCGACTCCGGGCCACGGCCCGCCGCCATACGCTGCCGGGCGGGAAAGACCTCACCGGGGAGTATGAAGTCAGCCGCATCCCGAACACGGGCAAGGGGCACTTGCCGCCGCACGAGATTGACGGCGTGCGCGTGGCCCGTGTCTATTTGGCGGTGGATTACGACTACACGGAGAACCGTATCGGCGCCCTGTCGGCCCACGTGACTCGCGAAATCGGCCGGTTGCATACACGCCTCGTCCCCGATGGGGAGAAGTTCGCCCCCGACCCCGTCGTCTACGAGCAGGTTGAGACCGGAAAAACCCCCGCGGGAAAAGCGGTTTACGAGGTGAAGCCGCTCCCGGCCGGCGGGGAGTTGATCGAGTACAAGACGGCGCCGTGGAAGGGGACCAACTACGCAGACGACACGGCCGCGGAGCGCGAACTGATCCAGCGGTTCTTCAAGAAACTCGTCGGCCTGATCGCCAAACTGGCCGGGACGGAGGCCGTGCCGATCCACTTTTACGTGTGGTCGGCCGGTGAAGTGCGGCAACTCATTGAAGGCTGCTCGCGGGCCGGGTCTACGTTGCTCGGTCACCTGAGGCAACTGCTCGGCTGCCGGGAGGGGCTGGAGCAACTGCTGTATTCCGGCGTGCAGGACGAAGTATATCGCCGCTTCGCCCTCGGGTGGACGGGCCGGGCCTTGCCCGTCGTCTCGTCCCTGCGCTGGTTCGGCCGGTCCTACCATTGGACGCGGACCGTCAACGGCCGGCGGGTCGATCTGGACGCCCTGTTCTCTCAAAACGTCTTCGACTTTCTGTACTATCTGGAGGCGGACGCCGCCGGCAACTGGGTCGCGACCGAGGGGGGCAAAAAGCAGCGGTACGAGGTGATGAGCCGCTTCCAAGACGCACTGCCGGCCGCGTACTGGCACGCCGTCTGGGGGACGCTGCAAGACCCGAAGACGGACGACGACCCGCGGCTCAAGCGGGCCATCGACCGCTATCGGGCGGCCAACGTGCCCAACATGCTGGAGGAATTCTTGACGGCCCGCGTCCATGCGCTGCGGTGGGTCGAGGAGAACATCACGCCGAAGAACGACGAGATCGAGAAGAAGCCGCTGGCCGTGAAAGACTTGCCGGACTTCCGTCTCGAGCGCGACGACGTGGCCAAGACTGCCATCGACTTCTTGCGGCTCGACCACCACATCAAACTCTCCGAGTGGATCGCGCATCACTTGCAGACGCCCGTCATGCGTGTCCCGCTGGGGCGGACGCTGCCGTTGAAGAACACGCACGTCGAGAAGGACAAGAAGACCGTCGTCGGCACGATCCATTTAGACGGTTTCGACGGGCTGACACTCGCGGACCTGCGGCCGCGGTGCTCGTTCGCGGCCGGTTCGTTCGTGCGTCTGTCCCCGTGGAACGGCGACCCGAAGAACGGGCAGACCGTCAAGCAATTGACGAAGGCCATCGGCCAAACGTGCGTCGTCCGGGACATTGACTGGAAGACCGGCCGCGTCACGCTGGCGGGGATGTACGTCAAAGAGACCCGGTATGTGCTGGGGAGCGCGGGCGGCCAAGCGGACCAGCCGCGCTTTGAAAACGGTTACGCCACGCTCGACGAAAGCGTCACCGACTACGTCGCCGGCCGGGTGGACCAGCAGTTGCAAAGCCCCAGTCATGTGTACGAGTGGCTCGACCCCGTCCGGCCGAAGCCGCCGGCGCTGTCCGCCGTCCCGACGGCCGAACTGCTCGACCAATGCCGCGCCATGCTCGCCGACTTCCGCCTGCCGCCGGAAAACAAATTCCCGGCTTCGGACGACCAAGCCGCCGCCGTCCTCGCCGGCCTGAACGCACGCCTCCAGTTGTTGCAAGGGCCGCCCGGAACCGGGAAGACGGCGACGACCGCCCTCTCGGTCTTGTTCCGCGTTCTGGTGACGAACACGCCGGGCGACATCGTGCTGGTCTCGGCCCACACGCACACGGCCCTCGACACGCTGCTCGGCCGCATCGACCGTTACCGCCGCGCTTTCGCGGCCCTTGCCGGCGCTCGCGGCCTGACGATGCCCGACGTGGCGCTGGTCAAAGTCCACGCCAGCGACGCGGAGGAAAAGCCGGTCCCCGGCGGCGTGACCAACCTCACGGTCGATCAGGTCGGCGGTAAAAAGACGTTCACGGATTTGTCGGAAGGGTGTGTCTTGCTGCTGGGCGGGACGACCGGCACGCTGCTTCGGCTGCACGGCAAACTGGCGACGCTCAAGACCTACAACGACGGCCGCGGACTGACGGGCGCCCTGCTCATCGTGGACGAGGCGAGCATGATGGTCTTCCCGCACTTCCTCGCGTTGGCGACGCTGCTCGCCCCCGACGGCCGGCTGATGCTGACGGGCGACCACCGCCAACTCTCGCCGATCACCGCCCACGACTGGGAGACCGAAGACCGCCCGCCGACCGTGTTGTATCAGCCCTTCAGCAGCGCCTATGACGCGGTTCGCCGAATCATCGCCCCGGACGACGCGGGGAAGCCGCGAGTCCCCCCGACGGCCGGCGTCCTCTCGGCCCTGCGTCTCACGTTCCGCTTGCCGCCCGTGGTGCGGGAACTGATCGCCAAGCTGTACCGTCTCGACAACATCGAACTGGAGGGGCTGCCCCGCGGGCCGGAGGTGAAATCCACGACGCCCGGCAACCCGTGGAACCCCGTGTGGGCGTGCGGCCACGGGTTGTTTCTCGCAGTCCACACCGAGGACGGCTCGAAACGCAGCAACGAAACGGAACTGGCCATTGTCCGCGGCCTACTGGAGTCGGCCCCCGACCTGCCCGCCGGCTCGACCGCCATCATCACGCCGCACCGGGCGCAGCGGAGTTTGTTCCAGTCGAAGCTGACCGACTTCTGGGGCAAGCACAAGCCTGTAGACATCATCGACACCGTGGAACGCCTTCAAGGCGGGGAGCGGCCCAACGTCATCGTCTCGGCCACCGTGAGCGACCCGGCGGCCATCGACGCCAACGCCGAGTTCATCCTCGACTTGAACCGGGCCAACGTCGCCTTCTCCCGCGTCAAGGACCGGCTGGTCGTGGTGTGCGCGGAGACGCTGCTCAACCACATTCCCCCGGAGGCCGAGGACTACGCCGCGGCCATGCTGTGGAAGTCCCTCCGGGAACTCTGCACCGAGCAGGTGGGCGAGTTGACGGTCGGCCCGCACCGCGTCCGCTTGCTGCGGCCGCCGGAATCTGCCCTGCGCGGCGCGGGAGCCGGCCCGTACAATACCCCCCGCCAACCGCCCGTGACGGAGTCCCGCGAGTGAGTACGCCGACGCCCGCGAAAGTCTTGATCGCCGAAGACAACCAGCCGGGGGCCGAGTTGTTGGAGGCGTACCTGGCCGAGACCCCGCACGACACCCGCATCGCCCACAACGGCGAAGAGGCTCTCAAGCTCGTCGCCGAGTGGCAGCCGGACGTGATTCTGCTGGACGTGATGATGCCGAAGCTCAGCGGCTTCGAGGTGTGCAAGCAGATCCGGGCCAACCCGGCCACCCGGCACATCGGCGTCCTGATGGTGACCGCCCTCGATCAGCCGGCCGACATCGACCGGGCCGTGGACCTCGGGGCGGACGACTTCCTCACCAAGCCGATCAAC
>JAYUGD010000324.1:0-5765 GCA_043767785.1 Zavarzinella sp.
CCCCGGGCCGACGCCGTCGGCATACCCATTGTTTATCGAGTCGCATACACCGAACCCAATCGCTTCCCAACCGGCGGACGTTCGATGCGGTACTTGTTCACGCTGCTCCTCGGAGGTGTCTGTCTCATGCCCGCGTACACGGATGAGGGGATGTGGCTGCTGAACGAGCCGCCCCGTGAGCGGCTCAAAGAAAAGTACGACTTCGACCTCACGGACGCCTGGCTGGAACACGCCCGGCTGGCGTCCGTGCGGTTCAACAACGGCGGGTCCGGCAGCGTCGTCTCGGGGGACGGCCTCCTCATCACGAACCACCACATCGGGTCGGACGCGCTCTCGAAACTCAGCACACCGACGCGGAACCTGCTGCGCGACGGCTTTTACGCCCCGACGCGGGCCGACGAGTTGAAGTGCGACGACCTCGAACTCAACGTGTTGCAGAGCATCGAAGACGTGACCGAGAAGGTGAACGCGGCCCTCAAGGGGGACATGCCGGCGGCGAACGCGGCCGCGGCCCGCCGGAGCGCGATGGCCGCCATCGAGAAGGAATCGCTCGACAAGACCGGCCTTCGCTCGGACGTGGTGACGCTGTACCAGGGCGGGGCGTATCACCTGTACCGCTACAAGAAGTTCACGGACGTGCGGCTGGTCTTCGCCCCGGAGAGCGCCATCGCCGGTTTCGGCGGGGACGTGGACAACTTCGAGTTCCCGCGCTTCAACCTCGACGTCTGCTTCTTCCGGGCTTACGAGGACGGCAAGCCGGTGGTCCCGAAACACTTCTTCACGTTCAGCCCGGACGGCCCGAAGGAGGGGGACTTGGTGTTCGTCACCGGCCACCCCGGCACGACGAACCGCCTGGAGACCGTCGCCAAGCTGGAACACCGCCGCGACCAGACGCTGCCGTTCACCCTGGCCCGCATCCGGGCGATGGAGGCCGCGTTGCACCAGTACGGCGAGCGCGGGCCGGACCAGCGCCGGCAAAGTTCGACGGACCACCACCGCTACGCCAACGCCCGCAAGGCGTTCAGCGGGCAGTACCAAGGCTTGCTCGACTCCGCGACCTTGCGGAAGAAAAGCGCGGCCGAGTACGACCTGTCCGTCGCCGCCGCCAAGCTGCCCAACGGCAAGGAGATGAACGACCGCTATCTGGCGGCCGTCGCCAAAGTGCGGGGCGTGCAGGCCGTCTTTAAGGACATCGAAAAGGAGTACAGCCTGTTGGAGACGGGCACCGCCTACGCCTCCACGCTGTTCGCGGACGCCCGGCACGTGGTGCGGCTCGCGTACGAACTGCCGAAGCCCAACGGCGAGCGGCTGCGGGAGTACCGCGACTCCAACTTGGAAAGTCTGAAGTTGGAAGTCTGTTCCCCGGCCCCGATCTGCGCCGATTTGGAGCGGGTGAAGTTGATGGCCTCGCTGACATTCCTCGCGGAACAACTGAGCGTCAAGCACACGGCCGTGAAGAGGTCCCTGAGCGGCGAGTCCCCGGCCCAAACCGTGGACGCGCTGATGAAGACGAAACTCTTCGACCCGGCCTTCCGCAAGAAACTCTTTGAGGGGGGGCAGCGCGAACTCGGGTTTGCCGCCACCGACCCGATGATCGAATTCGCGGGCGCGGTGGACGACCTCGCCCGCGCCGTCCGCAAGAAGTACGAGGAGCAGGTCGAAGAGCCGGAACGCCAAGCCTACGGGGAAATCGCCAAGGTGCGGTTCGCCGTGCTGGGCCGGACGGTCGCCCCGGACGCGACGTTCACCCTGCGATTGGCCTACGGCGTCGTAAAGGGCTACGAGGCCGAGGGGAAGCCGGTGCCGTTCGCCACCACCTACGGCGGGCTGTTCGATAAGGCCGACCTGCAACAGCACAAGGAGCCGTTCGACCTGCCCAAGCGGTGGCGGGACGGCCAAGCCAAACTCGACCCGGCCGTGCCGTTCAACTTCGCGTCCACGGCCGACACCATCGGCGGCAACTCCGGCAGCCCCGTCCTGAACCGGGCCGGCGAGTTCGTCGGCATCAACTTCGACCGCAACCGCCACGGCTTGGTCCGCAACTTCGTCTACACGGATGTGCAGGCCCGGCACATCTCGGTGCATTCCAAGGGGATTCTGGCGGCGCTGAAGCTCTACGACTGCCCGGGGCTGGTGAAGGAGTTGGGCGGGAAGTGAACGCCCACGGACGGCCGTCCGTGGGCGTTCCGGGGGTGACGCGCTCTTGCCCTTGGTTGAGCGGTTTCTACAAAGATTGTTTCGCAAAAAATGACGGCCGGTAACTTCGGTACACAAAAGGATCTTGTCATGGGCGTGCGTCGCGATCGCTTGGACCTGCGGATTGTGGAAATGCAGGAGTCCCGGCTGGAGAACGGTCACAAGAAGCGCAAAGAGCGGGTCCGTCAGGATATTCGGCTCAAGGATCTCCTGACGAAAGGGAAGCTCCCGTACACGCCGACGATCATCAGCATGCTCAGCAAGAAGATCGACAAGCCGGGCACCCGCATCACGCAAGCCGACGTGGACGCCTTCTTGAAGGCGTGAGTTGGTCGGGCGAGAGTTGAAACGCGAAAGGCCGCCGGGGAACCCGGCGGCCATTTTTTAATTATCGCTCAACGAAAACCGCCGCGAGGCGGTCGTGTTGGAGTCCCGCTTTTAAGCGGTCCGTGACCGATCCGCCGCGGTAGGCAGGAGGACCGAGTCTTCGACGGTCCGACCCCTTGGGCGAACGGCTCTCGCCCACAATGGCGAACCCTCGAAGACTCGGTTCGCCGGCCTCATGTGGGTGTCAGGTCACAGACCGCTTAAAAGCGGGACTCCAACACGACCGCCTCGCGGCGGTACATTTCCAACCACCTCACGCCACCAGTTCCTTGATCGCCTTCGCCGGCTCGACGCCGGTGAGCTTCTGGTCTAACCCCTGCGCCTTGTAGGTGAACTTCTCGTTGTCCAAGCCCAGCAGGTGCAGGACCGTGGCGTGGAAGTTGTGGACGGGGCACGGGTCTTTGACGATGTTGTAGCTGAAGTCGTCCGTCTCGCCGTAGGCTTGGCCGGGGCGGGCGCCGCCGCCGGCCATCCACATCGTGAAGCAGCGCGGGTGGTGGTCCCGGCCGTAGTTGGTCTTGCTCAGGCCCCCCTGGCTGTAGATCGTCCGGCCGAACTCGCCGCCCCAGATCACGAGCGTCTCGTCCAGCATCCCCTTGTTCTTCAAGTCTTGGATCAGGCCGTAACAGGCCTGGTCCACGTCCTTGCACTGGCTCGGCAGCCGGCCGGCGACGTTGCCGTGCGTGTCCCAGTTATTGTGGTAAATCTGCACGAAGCGGGTGCCGCGTTCCACCAAGCGGCGGGCCAGCAGCACGGAATTGGCGAACGTGCCCGGTTTCTTGGCGTCGTCGCCGTACAGCTTGTATGTGGCCTCCGGCTCCTTGGCCAAGTCGGTCAGGTCGGGGACACTGGACTGCATCTTGAAGGCCATCTCGTACTGCTGGATGCGCGTCTGGATGTCGTCGTCGCCGAGTTGCTGGTGCTGCATCTCGTTGAGCGTCTTTAGGCCGTCGAGCGTCTTGCGGCGCAAGTCGCTGGACACGCCCGGCGGGTTGGTGATGTACAGGATCGGGTCGCCCTTCGCCCGGAAGGAGACGCCCGCGTGCTGCCCCGGCAGGTAGCCGGCCGACCACAGCCGGGCCGAGATCGCCTGCACCTGTTCCGTGTTGGACGGCTGGGCCACCAGCACCACGAACGACGGCAAGTTCTCGTTGAGCGACCCCAGCCCGTAGCTGGCCCACGCCCCGAGGCACGGCCGGCCGGTGAGTTGGTTGCCGGTCTGCATGAATGTGATGGCCGGCTCGTGGTTGATGGCCTCCGTGTGCATCGAGCGGATGAAGCACAGGTCGTCGGCCATCTTGGCCTTCCACGGCAACAACTCGGACAGCCACATGCCGGACTTGCCGTGCTGGGCAAACTTATACATGGACGGGGCGATGGGGAAGCGGGCTTGCCCGCTGGTCATCGTCGTGAGCCGTTGGCCCTTGCGGACAGTCTCCGGCAAGTCCTTGTCGTAGAAGTCGTTCATCTTCGGCTTGTAGTCGAAGAGGTCCATCTGCGGCGGCCCGCCGACCATGTGCAGGTAGATCACCTGCTTGGCCTTGGCCGGGAAGTGCGTCTCCGGCAACGCGGCCTTGGCCCCCGTCTTAGAGCCGGCCGCGGACGCTTTGGTAATGCCCATCAGCGACGCGAGGGCGGCCGCCCCGAGGACGTTCTTCCCCGACTGGAAGAAGTGCCGGCGGGTCATCGACTGGGCGTATTCGGAAATCGGGTGCATGAGAGAAGTCCCGGTAGAGAGCGAATGATTACCGCCGTCAGGCGGTCTTGTTGGAGTTCCGCTTTTAAGCGGTCTTTGCACTTCACGCATCGAGGATCAAGAGGGCCGAGTCTTCGAGGATCCGACCCCTTGGGCTGCGGCCGTCACCCGCGGAGGCGAACCCTCGAAGACTCGGTTCGCCGGTCTCTTGGGAGTGTCAGGTCACAGACCGCTTAAAAGCGGAACTCCAACAAGACCGCCTGGCGACGGTGAACGTTATTTGTTTAACACCTCGTCCAAGTTCATCACTTCGTTCGCCAGCATCGTCCACGCGGCCAAGGTCGCCGGGTCCACCTTCGGGTCGGCCTTGGACTCGCCGAAGGCCAGCAGCTTCTTGGCCTCGTCCGGCTTCGCCTTGAACTCGGCCAGCAGGTCGTTCAGGCTGGCCTGCACGACGGGGACTTCCTTGGCGGTGAACGGCCGGGCCAGCACGCGCTTGGCGAGGAGTTCCAGCTTGGCGGCGTCCGTGGCCTTGTCGCTTAACAAAATCGTCTGGGCCAGCACGCGGGCGGCCTCCACGAACTGCGGGTCGTTCAGCGTCACGAGGGCTTGCAGCGGCGTGTTGGTGCGCTCGCGGCGGACGGTGCAGGTCTCGCGGTTCGGGGCGTTGAGGATGTCCATGCTGGCGGGCGGGGCGGCGCGCTTCCAGAAGGTGTACATGCTGCGGCGGTACAGGTTTTCCCCGGTGTCGCGCTTGTAGTCCCGCGTGTTGCTGCCGATCATGGCGACGGCCTCCCACACGCCTTCCGGCTGGTACGGCTTCACGCTCGGCCCGCCGATCTTTTGCACCAGCAGGCCGCTGGCGGCGAGGGCGTGGTCGCGGATCATCTCGGCGTCCATGCGGTAGCGCGGGCCGCGCGACAGCCAGCGGTTCGACGGGTCGCGCTCGTGCTTCTCCGGCGTGGTCGCCGACGATTGGCGGTAGGTGGCCGAGGTGACGATCAGCTTGAAGAACTGTTTGATGTCCCAGTTCTTGTCGCGGAATTCGAGGGCGAGCCAGTCGAGGAGTTCGGGGTGGGAGGGGAGGTCGCCGGAGACGCCGAAGTCGCCGCTGGTGCGGACGATGCCGTTGCCGAACACCTCCTGCCAGAAGCGGTTGACGGTGACGCGGGCGGTGAGCGGGTTCTCCGGCCTCAGCAGCCACTGGGCGAAGCCGAGGCGGTTGCGCGGCAGGTCGGCGGGCATCGCGGGGAGCGCCGACGGCGTGGCGGCCTTCACCTGCTCGCGGCGCTTGTCGTAGTCGCCGCGGTAGAGGACATGCGCGACCGGCTCGCCCGGCTTCTCGTTGGCGACGTGGGCGATGGTGCCACGCGACTTCAGCGTCGCTTCCTCGGCCTGCAGCTTGCTGACCTCGGCGTTCAAATCACGATACGCCGTGTCGAGCGACACGAGCCACCAGTCGAACAGTTCTTCGCGCTCCTTCGGC
>JAYUGD010000325.1:0-5756 GCA_043767785.1 Zavarzinella sp.
ACTCCCCCGAAAAACCGGCCGAAATGGGCTTGATGTTCGGACGGCTTCATAGTCGAAATGGGCTTGATGTTCGGACGGCTTCATAGTCGAACAAGCTCACCTGCCGGGGCCGGCTTTGCGGCCTCGGTCTACCATAGTTCCTAGTTCGACCGAGGAAGTTCCTGGGGCGGCGGGTCATGGGCTGCGTCCTTCGGCAGCCACCAGCGCGGCCGCGGGATGGCCTGTCGCAATGTCGAGAGCGTGAGCGGGGGAATTGGTTTGTCGAGCCGAGTCTACCGCCCGGCCATATAGACCGGAAACGCCGGCCGGGCGGGACATTCTTTTTGAAAGAATTTCAAGCGGGCGGGCCGGGACGCCTCAATCACTTGGGAGGCGTCCCGGCCCGCGGTCCGCGCCCGAACGGAAAAAAACGGATTCGGGACAAATAAAATAAATAACGCCGGCCGCTTGCGGACACCCCGGGCGCGCCAGTAGTCTTTCCCGCATGAACAACGCATCCCCACTGCTTGTCATCAGCCGTCATTGGCCCGCCGTCAAGGGGGGGACGCCGGGCCAAATCGCCGCCCTCCTCAACGAGTTGCGGCCGTTCTTGCGGCCGCTGGCCGCGGCCAAGCTGCCGGCGCGGGTCGCCGTCAAGGCCGACGAGTCCGACATGGCGCAGCTCACGGCGATGCGGACCATCGCGGCCATCCGGCAGTTTCACGGGGACACGCCGGAGCAGTTCTGGGCGTGGGTGGTCGCCATTCAGCGGAACGAGATCAACCACACCGTCGAGAAGTACCGGGCCGCCCGGCGGTCGGTCGAGCGCGAGCAACCACTCGCGGAAGAGGCCGCCGTCCCGGACAAGGGCCGCCCGGACGACGACTTGGCCCGGCGGGAGCAGCAGGACCTGCGCGCCGCCGGGCTGCGGGCGCTGCGCCCGGACGACCAGACCGTGATCCGCCTGCGCCTGTTCGAGCGCCGGTCGTTCGCGGAGGTCGCCAGCACGATGGACCGGGAGTGCGAGGCGGTGAAGAAACTCTTCACGCGCGCCCTCGGGCATTGGCGGGAGGCGTGCGCCTTCATCGAGGAGGATTCGACCATCCCGCCGCCGTGACCCGCGCGGGGCTATGCTCCGCGCGGCTCGCGGGACCTACATCAGAGGCCGCGGTGCGGGCCAAGTACGACACCTACCTGGCGAATCTGTCGGCGGAATAAAACAAAAACCGTTTAGCCGCCAAGACGCCAAGGACGCCAAGAAGACGAATTCAAATTCGGTCTTCTTGGCGTCCTTGGCGTCCTTGGCGTCTTGGCGGCTAATTCTGCGTTCGTCTTTTACTTCTTCCCGTCCAACACCTTGATCTGCACGTTCTTGAACGCCACCGGGTCGCTGTGGCCGGCGAAGCCGAAATGGCCGGTGAGGCGGTCCTTGCCGGGGTGCTTGTGGCCGGGGATGAAGTCGGTGATCTTGCTCACGTCGCCGTCCACGATGCGCGTGCCGTTGAGTTCCACGCGGATCGCCGGCCCCTTCACGGTCACTTCCATCAGGTTCCACTCGCCGGCCGGGCGGGTGTAGCCGCGCTGGGCGGGGATCATGCCGTAGACGCTGCCGCAGTACTGGCGCGGGTCGAGCTTCTCGTAGACCTTGGCGTCGTCGTCCAACACCTGCACTTCGCACATGGCCACCTCGGACGGCTGGCCCGAGCCGGGGTAGCGGATCGCCAGGCCGTTGTTGCCGGCCGGCGGCACGGTGTACTCCACGCGGGCGGTGAAGTCGCCGTACTCGGCCTTGGTGAACAGGTTGCCCCCCTTCTTCGGCTTGCACACGATCGCCCCGTCCTTCACCTCGTACTCGGCGACCGCCCCTTCCCACCCGGTCAGGTCGCGGCCGTTGAAGACGTCCGTGAAGCCGGTCGCATTCTTTTTGCGCAGGATGCCGTTGGCCTCCTCGGCCGGGATCTCGCGGATGAACATGTTCTTCCAGCGGATCTCGCCGCCGTGAGTTTGCAACTGGATCGGCGCCTTCTTCATCAGCGGGGCCTTGCGGTTCCAGAAGTTTTCGAGCCGGGCGTGATCGACCACCAGCTTGTCATTCAAGTGGACGGTGACGTACTCGCCGACCATGACGATGTGGAAGTGGTTCCACTCGCCGAACGGCTTGTCGGCCAGCACGAGCGCGTCCTTGCCGGCGGCGCCGGGGCTGTTGTTCCAGAGGCTGCCGCTGCCCTTGTCGGCCCCGATGTTCCACTTGCCGCCTTCCTTGGTCGTGTCCCAAATCTGGACTTGGGGCACGCTCCGCAGGTAGATGCCGCTGTCGGCCTTGGCGACGGTCTTGTAGTCGATCAGGAACTCGATGTCGGCGTATTCCTTGTCGGTGGTCAGGTAGGCCCCGTTGCCGTCGTTGACCAAGTCGCCGTCCTTGGCCGACCAGTGCTTGGCCGCGTCGGCCGTCCACGCGGCGAGTTGCTTGGCGCGGGCGTCTTCGGGCATCTTGGCCAGCGCGTACGGGTCGAAGTGCGGCATCCCGTGCCAGCCGGCGAGGTCTTTGCCGTTGAAAAGCGGCGTGAACCCCTTGGGGGTGGCCGATTCGTCGGCGAGGGCGAGGGAGGCGGAGAGCAACACCAGTCCGGCCGCGGAGAGTCTCATCATGGGTCGGCGTCCTTGGGTGAAATGAGTGAGGGCGGGAAGAGACAGTGTAGCCGAACCCCGCCGTCTTGTTTAGCCGCGACGCTTCGGAGTGGGGGGAGAAGAGAAGATATTTTAGCCACGGATCGAACACGGATAAAACACGGATAAAGGCTGAAAACCAAATCCAATCTAAAACCGAAGACGGATGAAAACCGAGATGCGACACGGATAAGACATCAGCGGCTGTCTGGCCCGTGTCGCATCCGTGCCTTTCATCCGTCTTGGTTTTCGAACTGCCTTCTGCCTTTATCCGTGTTTTATCCGTGTTCGATCCGTGGCTAAAAAATGTCTTTGCTTGGGTAGCGGCCGGCCCGCTCCGAAGACTCCGCGGCGCGGCTAAATTGTTCCGGCCGAATTACGCTCAGAAATCCGGCCCGGGCACTTCCGAGTTGGCGATCGTCCCAAGCCCCTGCCACGTCGATTGGCTGACGCTGTTCCGGACGAAGCGCACGCTGCCGTCGCACAACACCACGTTGACGCCGCCGGTGTGGTTGCTGCGGGCCGACATGATGACGGCCCGGTTGTTGTAGGCCGTGTAGGCGCCGACGCACGGGACTTGCGGGGTCGAGATGCACAAGCCGGACCGGAAGTCATCGGGGACGGACGTGTTGGGCGTGCGGTTGTGCTGGTAGACCGACCCCTCGGGGTAGTGCATCACGCCGCGGAAGTCGTTGCCGCGGACTTTCCGCACCTCGGACGCCAGCGCCGTGTTGGACGTGCCGTCCGTGATGGCCGCCAGGTTGATCTGCGTGTTGACGGTGAAGACGCCGGGCGTGGTGACAGACGCCTGCGGGTTGGTGAAGGCCGAGGTCATCGGCCCGATGCCGCCGTTGGCCGCGTAGTTCCCCTTGCCGTAATAGGTCAAGGCGAGGTCGCCGGGGATGTCGGACGGACAGGAGTACCCCGGCAGCATGGCGGCCGAGATCGTACTGTTCTGGTTGGGCAGCGACCCGAAATTTTGGTTGAGGTTGGCCGTCTTGTACAGGTTTTCCTGCTCGACGTACGGCAGCAGGAAGTAGAGCCAGCTCGCCTCGGAGATGTCGGTCGTGCCGTTGTAGTTGTACGCCGGCGGCAGCGTCCCGTTGGTGTCGTGGAAGTTTTGCAGGCCGAGGCCGATCTGCTTCAGGTTGTTCGTACACTTCATGCGGTTGGCGGCCTCGCGGATCTTCTGGACGGCGGGCAGCAGCAGGCCGATGAGGATGGCGATGATGGCGATCACCACCAGCAGTTCGATGAGCGTGAAGGCTCGGCGGGTCATGGGGGTCATCCTTCGTCAGCGGGGGGCTTGGTCTTTCGTGAGGGCGAAGTCGAAGACGTTGGGCTTGCCGGGCGACAGCTCGGCGGAGAGGCGGGACTGCTCGTTGAATTGCTTGGGCAGCTTGACGAGTTCGTCGGTCATCGAGTCCGGCGGGAAGGGCGGCCCGGCGGGGATTTTGCGGCCGGTCTTGCGGGCGGCGAAGATGCGGACGACCTTCGTGCCGCCGGCCGCCGCGGGGACGTCGGCAATGCGGTACTCGCCCTTCTCAATGCGGCCCCCCACGGAGGGGGCGCTGCCGTCGGGCGCCTCGAAGGCAATGGAGCCTTCTTCGATCACCTCCCCCTCGTAAGTCACTTTCCCGGAGACGCTGATCGTCGACGGGCCGCACCCGGCGACGGCCATCGCGGACAAGAGGGCAATGACCCGGGCCATGTGGCGTCTCGGCGGGCGGACAATGTGGCAGGGAGAGGAGAATTGGATGCTACCCCAAGTCCGCGGGCGAGTCAATCAACAAAAGCCCGCGGACGGCCGTCCGCGGGCTTTCCGCCCCCTCACTTCGGCGCGTTCGCCGCGAGGAACTTGCGGACTTCCTCCGCGTCGATGTTGCCGCTGATCTGCCGCTGGTCCAACGCCCCGTGAGACACGACGGCGACCACGGCGCCGCGGTCGTTCATCACCGGCCCGCCGCTGTCGCCGGCGTTGACCGGGGAGTCCGTCTCCAAGACCATGCAATTGAGTGTGCCGAACGGGGCTTCTTTCACGCGGTGACTGCGGCCGCGGACGGTCCCCTTCGTGAGCCGCCACAAGAGGTTTTCCCCGACGCCCGACCCGCCGACGGAGAACACCGACGACCCGGGGGCCGCCGGCTTGCCGGCAAGCGTGACGGCCATCGTATTAGGCGGGAGGCGTTCCAGCCGGATCAGGGCCAAGTCGCATGAGGCCTGCTTGGCGATGACTTCGCCGCGGACGCCGATTTGCCCGCCCTGCGCCGTGTAGCGGGCCGCGTCCGTCACCAGCTCCCCCGCCGCGTCGTAGATCGGGAACACGGCCGACACCGTCTTGCCGTTGCCGACGACGTGGAAATTCGTGACGACCAGCCGCTGCTCCACGCTGACGACGAAGCCACTGCCGAAGCCGTCCTCCTTGGCGATGAACACCGAACTGCGGACGAGCCGCTTGAACACGTCCTCCCCCGAGAGGGCGGTCCCGGGCGCGTCCTCGGTGGCCGGTTGGGAGAGGAAGTTCTTCCCCGCCTCACTCGGCTTGGCTTTGTCATTCGCCGGCTTGTTGGGCGAGGCCTTCTTATTTGCGTTCGCCATCGTCGCCGGCTTGTCGTCCTTGCTCATTACGGCCGCGATGATGATGAATGTGAGGCCCAGCCCGGCCAGTCCGACGATGCCGACGGCCAACACGCCGATCGGCAAGCCGGTGCGCCGCGGCGTCGGCGATTCATCGAGCGCCGGCCGAGGTTCCCGCTCCATCGGCAATGGCGGCGGCGGGGGAGTCGCGCGCCGAGGCAACGGCGGCGGCGGGACGAGCAGCGGCGGGTCGGCCGGCTCATCGGGGATCGTCTCGCCGATCATCGTCTTCGCCCGCGACGCCGGCGGGATCTGCAACCGCTGCCCGCAGGACGCGCATTCGATCTTCTTCAACGCCTCCGACTCCGGGGCCGTGTGGGCCGTCTTGCACACGGGGCACGAAAAGCGGAGGGGCATCGGAGTCCTTTCGGCCGGCACGGAGAGCTTGTGCAAAAATCGGCCGGCGGGGGCGACAGGATTCGCGGGCCGCGCTATGGTGGAGACACCGCCATTGTACGTCACGAGTGTGCCAT
>JAYUGD010000326.1:0-5754 GCA_043767785.1 Zavarzinella sp.
CCTGACAGTTTGGGACATCTTTGGCCTTGACCGCTTCCGGCCCCTTCGGGTCGGATATGTTTTTTTGGTTTTCGATCATGACGATGGCCCCCCAGACCAACGGTTTTGCCCAGAGTTACTTTCCCGACCTGGATTTGGGCGACGTCCGCCGCAATTGCCGCTTTGCCCAAGTCATCGACCGCTTCGCCGTGGCCGCCGGGGATTCCCTGCCGGCCATCTTTCCCGACGCCAAATCCTACGAGGGCTGCCTGCGGCTCTTCCATTCCGACCAGGCCACCCACGAGAACATCCTGGGCGCCCATCAGGTCGCCGTCCTGGACGCCATCGAGCGACTTCGCACGCCCGTGCGGCTCCTCCACGACGCCACCGTCCTGGACTTCTCCGGACACACCACCCTGGAGCCGGCCATCGGCCCGGTCGGCAACGGCGGCGGCCGCGGCTGGATTGCCCACCAGACCATCGCGGTCGATCCGGACACGCGGCTGGTCCACGGGCTGGTCAGTCAGATCATGCACGTGCGGCCCGACAAGGTTCCCGGCGAAACAACGGCCGACAAGCGGGCGCGGGAGAGCCGCGAAAGCCGGTTGTGGATTCGGGGCCTCGACGAGATCGGGCCGGTCCCGGCCGGGGGCGACTGGATCGACGTGATGGACCGCGGGGCCGACATGTTCGAGTTGTTGCAGACGCGGCAAGACCGACGGCGGCAGTTCCTGGTGCGGTCGACCCACAACCGGGCGCTGGGGGCCGGGTCGTCGGAGGAGAAGTCCGAACAGAAGTTGCACGACCTGTTGCGGAGCCGGCCCGCGACGGCCCGCTGGGACTTGGACATCCCGGCGAAAACCGGTGTCAAGCCGCGAACGGCCCGGATGTCGGGCGTGGCCCTGCGGACCACGCGGCGCGTGCCGCGCGTGAAAAAGGGGATGTACCGGCCCGAACCGGTCACGCGGAACGCGCGGCGGATCTGGGAGGAATCCCCGCCGCCGGGGCGGGAGGCCCTGGAATGGGTGATTCTGACGAACCGGTCCGCGGACACCCCCGCGGAGATCGAACAGCTCGCCCGGTGGTATGCGTGCCGGATGCAGATTGAGGAGTATCACAAAGTTCAGAAAAGCGGGGCCGTGGTCGAGGGCTGCCAGGTGCAGTGCGCCGACGCCATGACGGCGCTGATCGCGGTCCTGAGCGTGATGTCGGTGATGATGATGAACCTGCGGCTGGCGGCCCGCGACCCCGGACAGGCGAGCCGGCCGGCGACGCGGATGATCCCCGAGACGTGGGTGCGGATCTTGGAGCGGATGAGTCCCGCCCCCCGGCCGGTGCGCACGGTGCGTGACTTCCTGATCGGCCTGGCGTGTCTGGGCGGCTACAAACACCATCCCGGCACCCACCCGCCCGGCTGGAGCACCCTCTGGAAAGGATGGCTCCGCCTCCAGATCATCATCCTCTATGAATTGTCAAGCCCATAGATGTCCCATACTGTCAGCGCTAAGGATACGAAATTTATTACCTGTCCCATTTGGCCTGTTTGGCACGCTACTTCAGCGGTATGCTACGCGACCTGATCCTTTTTCCCTCGGCAGGAAGCCAGCATGGGCATCCCGTATTCCCCCGCCGTCGAACAGGCCATGCGGCTCACGCATGCCTCGCTCAACGAACGACAACGTCGCCTTTACGCGGCCAACGAGGCGCTCAAACTCGGGCACGGCGGCATCACCCACATCGCGACACTCTTCGGCGGCCATCGCAAAACCATCCATCGCGGCTTGCTCGAATTGCAAAACGCCGCGGCCCCCTTGCCCGCCCGACAGGCGAGAAAAAAAGGGGCGGCCGACATTCCTGCCTCTCCCTTTTTCCCGGTCTCGATGACGCTTTCCTGAAAGTGGTCGATCCCGGCACCGCAGGCGATCCCGATCGCGAGGGCGTTCTGTGGACAAACCTTTCCCGCCCGCAAATCGCTTGCGAACTGCTTCGACTGGGCTTTCGCGTCAGTGTCACCGTCGTGTCCCAACTCCTGGAGCGAC
Source organism: Zavarzinella sp. (assembly GCA_043767785.1). Lineage (GTDB taxonomy): Bacteria > Planctomycetota > Planctomycetia > Gemmatales > Gemmataceae > Zavarzinella. Next base: position 2,019 of record JAYUGD010000326.1, read on the forward strand.
ACCGTCTGGGCCGTCGCAAGGCCTGCAAAACGCTGCCGTTGGGACATCACGTTTGTCGCAATCGACAATTCGAGATCATCGCCCGCCGCCGCCGAGAATTCCTGAACTCGCCCGATCCGATCATCAGCATGGACACCAAACACAAGGAATTCCTGGGGCTTTTGTTCCGCATTGGACGGCTGTATGCCCGGCACGCCCGCAAGGCTCTCGACCACGATTTCCCCAGTTCGGCGATCGGGGTCCTCCATCCGCACGGTTTCTACGACCTCAAACGCAACCTCGGCCATCTGAATCTGGGCCTCAGCCACGACACCAGCCGATTCGCCTGCGACAGCCTCGCCTATTGGTGGGAAACGCACGGTCGTCCGGCTTATCCGGAAGCCCGTCGACTGCTGCTGTTGTGCGACGGTGGCGGCAGCAACGCCACCAATCGCTACGTTTTCAAGTACCATTTGGAACGCCTGGCGAACCGCCTCGGCCTGGAAATCCGCGTGTCGCACTACCCGCCGTATTGCTCGAAGTACAATCCGATCGAGCATCGGTTTTTTCCGCACATCACGCGGGCATGTCAGGGTTTGCTGCTGACGTCCCTGGAGGTTGCCGTCGCGGCGATGGCACGGACTTCCACGACGAAAGGCTTGAAAACCACGGTGCATGTGCTGGCGGGCGACTATCAGCGGAAGGAAGGCTACCCGGAGGAGTACCGCGCCATGATGAAAATCCGCTTCGACGAAGAACTCCCCGCATGGAACTATCGTGCCATTCCGCACGATTCCGACCAAATGGGACAGTTAATAAATTCGTGATCCTAACGCTCCCGGCTCGCCTCCCTCGCTACGCTCGGCATCAAATCGGCCGCAGCACGTGGGCCAGCCACCCCAACCCGGCGTACTCGCGGTAGCCCTTTGTCCGGGACGACCCCAGAATATAGCGGCGGCCGTTGAGCATCACCAGCCCGCTCGCCGACTGGCCGGCCTTCAGTTGCTGGTGGTTGGCCGGCAGAGCCAGCGCCTTGCCGACGGGGAAGTGGTCGGCGTCGGTCGTTTCGATCACTTCGTGGCGGGCGTTGGTGTAGAAGGCGGCGCAGCCGTCGATCAGTTGGCCGTCGCGGTCTTTCGGCAGGCAGGTGGCGAGGATCTTCTTCGCCTCCGTGTCCCAGTCGAACAGGATGCCGACGACGCCGATCGGGTCGCCGACGCGCGCCCCGCCGGCCCGGACGCCGCCGGAGTAGATCAGGCTGCGCTCCTTGCGCGGCTCCAGCTTGGCCGGCATCACGTCCTGCACGGCGTACTCGCTCGACTGCGTCGTCCGCATGGCCATCAGGAACCACGGGTCGTCGTACACGCTGACGGCCTTCAGCTTGTGCCGGTCCTCGCTGCGGGCCGAGGCGATGATCTCGCCGTCCCGGTTCGCCAGGATCAGGTTGCGGTACATCGTGTACGAGCCGTTAATCACCTCCATGCGGTGGGCGGCCTTCTGGCAGTTCTCCGGCGTCGGGTCTTTCAGCGCCGTCCACAGGTACTGGTCGGTCGCCCACCAGCGCACGTCGGCCGCCCGCTCGAACAGGTTGCGGTCGATCAGGTCGATGGCCTGCTTCGAGAAGTTCTCCAGCGCTTGCAGGTTCAGTTGCAGTTCGCCGACGGCCATCTCGGTCAGCAGGTACTCCATCTTACTGGTGGCGAACTCGCCGGTCTGCTTGATCTGGTCGAAGATCGGGCCGAGGGCGACGCCGCGCTTGCCGAGCTTGGAGGCGAACACGATGCCGTTGAGCGAGATGAGCTGGATGCTCTCCTTGTCGTCCTGCACCTTGGTAAAGGTCTGCTTGTTGATGTCCGGCACGAGCCGGCTTTGCATCAACTCGGCGATGCTGATGCCGAGTTGGGCGTCCGACGCGGCCGAGCGGAAGATCTGGTCCTTGGGCACGACCAAGTGGGACGACCAGCCGAGGCCGGGGTAGTCCAAGTAGCCGTCCGTGCGGGCGGAGAAGACGGCGGACTCTTGGCCCTCCATGACGGCGTACGCCATCGGCCGCTGGCCCGGCGGCGGGGTGCGCTGCTTGCGCGGCAGGTGGGCGCTCTTGCCCGGCTCGATCACGCCGGGGTCACTCGACGCGATCACCACGCCGTCCGCGTTGGTGAAGAACGAGTACCACCCGTCCGCGACGAAGCCGTCCGCGTCCCGGCTCATGTGGTCTTCGAGGATCATCATGGCCTCGCCCTGGAAGTCGAAGAAGACCCCCATCGCCCCGACGACCGTGCCGTAATTGTCGCTGTGTTCGCGGACGCCGGCCGAGTAGACGAGGCTGCGGGCCGTTTCGACGCGGGACTCGGTCAGGTCTTGGGCGTGGTACTGCGTGCCGTCCTTCGTCGTCAGCGCCTTCTGGAACCACGTCTCCCCGGCCACGTTCAGCCCCAGCACTTTGGCCCGGGTCGCCTTGTTGGCGTTGGCGATCACCATGCCGTCCTTGCAGGCGATCACCAAGTCGCGGTACAGCGTGTAGGAGTTGTTGACGTCCTCCAGCCGGTCACAGGCGAAGGCGCCCTTCTTCAGCACGGTTTGCACGTCGGCGGCCAGCGCCTCCGCGTCGGCCTTGCGGTCGGCCGGCGCCTTCTTGAGGGCGGCGCGCAGGCGCTGGTTGGCCTCCGGGTTCACCTCCCACCGGGCCGGGTCGGCGAGGCACGCGCGGAACTCCTCGGCCTTGGCGCCGTCCCCGAGACTCTCTTGCAAGCCGGCCAGCCGGTCGAGCACGCCTTGCCGGAACTCGATCACGTCGCTGAACGCCGTCTCCAACGCCCACCAGCGCACGTCGCAGGTGCGCTCGAGCAGGTTGCGGTCCATCAAGTTGATTTTGACGTAGGCCGTCGTGCCGTGGATCATCCGGCAGAAGTGTTCCTTGGCTTGGTAGAACTGGTCGAAGAGCTGCTTCGTCACTTCGAGCAGCTCGGCGGAGAAGCTCTCGACGCGCTTCATCAGGTCCGTGATCTGCTCCTGCTCGGTGGCGTCCCCGCTCACCTCGACGGCGGTGCATTTCCCTTGCGTGCAGATGGGGAAGACGCCGTTGAGTTCCGAGACGATGCGCTCGTAGAACTCGCGGTGCTGCACCGTGACGACGGGGCTGAAGATGCTGAACTTGCCGCCGTCGTGGGCTTGGGCGCCGGGGCCGGACAGCGTGCCGTGGGCGGGCGGGGCGGGCGGCAGGGCGGAACTCATGGCGTCCCCTTCGGGGTCAGAATGTCGTCGATCAAAACCATCAGGTCGATCAGGGAAACGTACTCGTTGTTGTGCCGCAGCACGCCGACGACGAACCGCTCGGCCACGTGGGCGGGGCGCGGCTTCAGGTCGCCCGGCCGGACGGTGAGGATGTCGCAGATGCGGTCCACCATCAAGACCACCGGCTCGCGGAACGCCCGGATGGCCAGGCGCTTCGCCTCGTCCGTCAGGTGGTCGGCCGTCTCCAGCAGGATCATCTTGCCGGGGCCGGTCGGCTCGCCGTTCGGGTCGGCGAAGCACTTGCGCAGGTCGATGACGGTGCCGCTCTTGCCCCGCAGGTTCATCAGCCCGGCGACGCGGCGGTCCGCCAGCGGCACCGGCGTGACCGCCACGGGCCGGGAGAATTCCTCGACGGCCAAGACCGGGATGGCGTGCAGGCCGCCGGCGGCGGCGAAGGTGACGATTTGCATGTCAGCTTGCCTCCGGGGATCGGAGACCGTTTAGCCGCGACGCGACGCTTTGGGAG
>JAYUGD010000327.1:0-1987 GCA_043767785.1 Zavarzinella sp.
CCCCCAGTCGGAGTTGAGTTGGACGTACTCTTGGGCCGGCGTGTCCGTCTCGCGGTAGATCTCCTCTTCGTTCAATTTCAGTTCCGTGGCCAGGCGCGCGTGCAGCCACCACGACATGGGGTTGGGGGCCGTCTGGAACACGTTGACTGTGGCGGGCAGGAACCCGAACGGGCCCGTTGCGGCGGTGACGGCTTGCAACTGCGTGCCGAGCATGTGGTGCCGCAGGCGTTCGACGTTGAACTGCGATTGCGTCTCGCGGGCCACCAAGTGGGCTTGGGCCAGCAGGGCCTCGTCCGACTTTTCGCGGTACTGCAACTCGACGAGTTCGCGGGCGGCCTGTTGCTTTTCGCGGATGGACGCGGCCGTGGTCTGGTAGACGATCCCGACCACCACGCCCAAGGTGAGGACGAGCAGCGTGAGCAAATTCAGGAGCAGGGACCGCCGGATGGATTTCATGTGGCGGCTTCCCCGGCCTCGGCGTGTTCGCCCGCGTCGTCGGGGCCGCGGAGCATGTAGCCCTCGCCCCAGCGCGTGAGGATCAGTGGCGGCTTGAAGTCGCGGTCAATCTTGTTCCGCAAGTACCGTATGTAAACGTCCACGACGTTGGAGACGCTCTCGTTGTGCTCGTCCCACAGGTGTTCCCAAATCATCGTCCGGGTGACCACCTTGCCTTGGTGGAACGCCAGAAACTCCAGGAGGGCGTATTCCTTCGGCGTCAGTTGGATGGACTTGCCGGCCCGTTTTGCCGTTCGGGACGACGTGTCCAGCACTAAATCGTGACACCGGATGAGCGGGTCTTTGACGTGGTGCCCGCGCCGGATCAACGCCCGCAGGCGGGCGAGCAGTTCGTCCAGCTCAAAGGGCTTGGTGAGGTAGTCGTCCGCCCCGGAGTCGAGGCCGGTCACGCGGTCTCCGGTGGACCCGCGGGCGGTGAGGATCAGGACGTGCGCCCGGAGGCCGCTGGCCCGCCAGCCCTTGAGCAGCGTGAGGCCGTCCTTCTTGGGTAGCATCAGGTCGAGGACGATCACGTCGTAGTTCGTGGCCCGCGCCTTCTGATCGGCCTCCTCGCCGTCCTCGGCGATGTCCACGGCGAGACCTTCCTCTTCCAGTCCTTGGCGGAGCGCCCGCAGGAGGGGCTTATTGTCTTCGACGAGCAAGACGCGCACGGGGGACTCCGCGGACCGCCGGCGGCGGGACTTTGGTATGTTAAATCGTAACCTGTCCCCGATGAAAAGTTAATGAGATTCGGCGGGCCACCCACGGGAGAGCGACATGGCGGGACGGATTGTACTGCGGACGGGCGAAGCGCTGGTCGAGGGGGACAAGGACTACTTGTGCGCCGAGCCGGAAGTCGTGATCGGCGAGTTCGACGGCCCCGTGGGGATCGCCTTCGCCAATTTAATCGGCGACCAAGTCAAAGGGCATACGAAGGTATTCGCCATTTTGAACAGCGACGTTCAAGTGCGCCCGGCAACGATCATGGTGAGCAAGGTCACGGTGCGGGACGCGAGGTACACCAACATCCTCATGGGGACCGTGCAAGCCGCCATCGCCAACGGCGTGCTGGACGCCGTGCGGGCCGGCGACATCCCGAAAGACAAGGCCAATGACCTCGGGATCATCTACTCCGTGTGGCTCGACCCGTCGATTCTGGCCGTGCCGCCCGGCGAAGTGGATCACGCGGCGCTCTTCCAAGTCCACCGAGAGGCGACAGCCAAGGTCATCAAAAAGGCCATGAACAACGAGCCGGGCATCGACTGGCTATTGGCCAACCAAGATTCGGTTCAGCACTTTTTCCATCAGCAGGGGTTGGAAGGAAACATCTGATCGGTGGCGGTTAGAAGAAGGGCCACCAGTTAGAACGGCGTTCGGAATGGTGTCGCGACCGCGAACGGGCGCCGGCGTTTTACCTCACCACCCGGCCCCCTCTCCGAAGCGGAGAGGGGGAGCAAGAAGCCGGTTCCCCCTCTCCGCTTCGGAGAGGGGG
>JAYUGD010000328.1:0-5749 GCA_043767785.1 Zavarzinella sp.
CGGAAGGGGTTCATTACGAAAACGGCCACCAAGATGGCCGCGGCCGTGACGAACGGGGCGCCGATCATTACCCAACTCACGAACTTCGACGTCCCGGCCGGGACGACGATTTCCGTCGGCAGGGCTAGCTTCAAGCGTTCCCAGCCGTCGGCCACGGCGTCGGCCGTCCCCGGTTCGCCGGCCAACCGGGCGTCCCAGTAGGTGCCGCCGGACATCAACAGGTGTTCCGCGAGGGCGAGCAGTTCGTCCGGGTGGGTCAGCGTCCGGCGAAGCAGGTCGGCGGGAAGGGCATTTAAGCCGGCCCGTTCCGCGTTCGGCAGCGCGGCTTGGTAAGCGGCGAGGGACGGCGCGGCCTCGGGCTTCAAGCCGTGGATCACGCGCAGTTCGTCGGCCAGTCGGCGGACGTCCCCACTGACGATGGCGTCTTCGAGCCACCGGGCCAAGGCGGCGGGGTCGTCGGGAATGGTCATGGCGAACACGAGAGATCCTTTGTCACCCCGAGGCAAGTTTGGAGTTTTTCCTTGGCCCGGTGGAAGGTGGCGGACACCTGATCGGGCGTTAATCGCAGCGTGTTGGCCACGTCGGGGATGGCCTGGCCTTCCAGCCGCCGCTTCACCACGTCCCGCTCGCGGTCGGAGAGGCCGCCGTAGCACTGATGCAGTTTGGCGGTGTCCTCAGCGTCCGGCCGCCACTTTTGGGGGCGGGCGACGGGCGGCACGTCGTCATTCAAGGGCAACGGCTTACGCTTCTTGGCCATGTCCTTGCCGGTGTTCGCCCCGACGGTGAACAGCCAGCCGCGGAAGTGGCCGTCGAACGGCTCGCCGGTCCGCAATTTGTTGAACACTTTCAGCCAGGTGTCCTGGCTGATGTCCGGCACGGCGGCCGGCGTGTGGCCTTGCACTCGCAGGTAGCCCCGCAGGCGGGCGTCGTACCGTTGGTGCAGTTCGGCGAAGGCAGACTGGTCCCGGCCCGCGCGGGCGGCCAGCTCCTCGTCGGTCAACGGAGAAGGGTTCATCCCGATGAGAATGAACCCCGGCGGCCCCGTTGTCAAGCGTCTATTTGTCACGGCGGCTGAGATTGCTTCCGCTCAGTACCCGTTGCCGCCGTTGTACACCGGGACGTACTTGACGACCGGAACCTGCCGGGTGACCGGGACTTCGACGGTCTTGTACTTCGTCACGGTGGCCGTGTAGGGCCGGTCGCAGTGGTCGTACTTGGTGACTTCGGCGGTGTACGGGACCGACTTGGTCACGTACTCGGTGACCGTCTTATAGGTCACCACTTTCTTGTACTCCGTGGCCGAGGCCGAGCCGGCCGCGCCCGTGAACAAAGCCAAGGCCGCCGCGAGGATGATGGACTTCTTCATAACCGTTCTCCCTGTTTCATGTGTTGGGGACTGGCCCCGTGATGCGAGGGAAAACGACGCTGGCGGGACGATCTTCTGTGGGATTTGGAAAAAATGTCCGAAAGACGCAAATCGGCCGTCTCACGCCCACGGCGGCGGCTCTTGCCGGAAGAAGGCCGACAGCCCGGCCCGGCATTCGTCCCCGAGCCGCGGGGCGGCCGATTCTTTCGCAAGGTCTTCTATGGATAGGGCTTGTTTCGATAGACCTGCCAGCAGTCGTTTGGTCGTGGCCAACGCCTCCGGCCCGCCGGCGGCGCACTGCCCGGCGATCCGCTTCGCGGCCGACACCAAGGCATCGGGGGCCGCGATTTCGGTAATCAAGCCGACGCGCAAGGCTTCTTCGGCGGTGATTAGTTCCCCCGTCAGCAACAATCGCCGGGCGGCCCGCTCGCCGACGAGCCGGAGCAGGTGCGGCATCACGAGGGCGGCGACGATGCCGCGGCGAACTTCCGGGTAGCCGAAGGTCGCGGCCGGGACGGCCACGGCGATGTCGCACACGGACATCAGCCCCGCCCCGCCGGCGACCGCCGGGCCGTTGATCGCCGCGACGGTCGGCTTCGGCAGGGTGTAAATCAGGTCGAACAGGGTGGCGAGTTTCACGGCGTCGTCCCAGACAACTTCATCGCCGGCCGTCAGCGTGTCCCGCAGTTCGCCGAGATCCATGCCGGCGCAGAAGGCCGGGCCGTCCCCGGTCAGGACGACGGCCCGCACGGCCGGGTCGGCCTTCACGTCGTCGAAAGCGAGTGTCAACTCGGCAATGAGCGCCCGGCTGAGGGCGTTCCGCTTATCGGCCCGCCGCAGGGTGATGACGGCGGTGGGGCCGTCCCGATCAACACTCACGAAGGCGCTCATGGGCGGTCCTCCGAAATGGGGAGCATGGCAGCGTGGTCGGCCGGCAGGTCCACGGGCATTTGCAGCAGGGCGAGGGCGAACGTCTTCCCCTGCGTGTCCGACCGCAAGGACCGCGACGCCCCGCCGGCCAGGGCGTCCCGCAGCAGGAAGTTCAGGCCCAGCACGTTGGCGGCCTCGTACCGCTCGACGGCCGACGGGTTCAGCGGGGCGAAGTACGCCCGCACCCGCTCGGCCGTGAGGTGCTCCCGCAGCCACGCGAACCCGGCCGGCGTGTACGCGAGGACGGCGACGTTGGAGTGATTCCCCTTGTCCCCGCTGCGCCCGTGGGCAATGGCGGAGAGCGGGACGCGGACGACGGGGGGTTCATCGGTCATGGGTCAGTCCCGCGCGGTCACATGTTCCATCACACTTGCTTCGGCTTCGGCCGCCAACCCTTCGGAGTCAACCCTTGAGAGGACGTTCTTGGCCTTGAGGATGTTTTCTGAGTCCCCCGGCGGCCGGGTCAGTTCCACGAGCCAGCGCTTCGGGCCGCGGCAGAGTGTCCAGAACTCCTGGCAGTAGTAGGTCTTCTTCTTCCCTTCCACGGCCTTGCCGGTCTCGTCGTCCTCGACATAATCCTTCGACTGGGCGGTGATCAGGGCCGTGACGGTGTGCTTGTCCTTCGGGCCGGCCGCCTCGACGTGCAGGATGTTGATGTCGATCACAACCACTTTGCCGAAGACGCGCCGGTGGCCCTTCTTCTTCATGGCCTTCAGTTGGGCGTGCAGTTCGTCCGCGTACTCCGCTGTCAGGTGCGTTTCCACCCGGCCCACGCTCCGGCGTTCGGTCGCCTCCCGGGTGAGCACGTACGCCTCCTCAAAGATTTCGCACAGGTACTTCCGCTCGAACCACTTGTCTTGGGCGCCGAGGAACTTGAGGACTTGCCGCGTCGCCTTGTCCCGCGGCAGGACGGTCCACTCCGGCACCCGCTCAGTCTTGTAGACGATGTCCGGCTTCTTGGGGCCTTCCATCTCCTCAAGCATTTTCGCCCGCGCCTCGTTGGGGTTCGGCGGCGTGTAGAAACTCAGGAGGAAGGGCCGCCACTTGGGCGACACCCACATCATGGCCAAGCCCAACGCGACGAGAAAGATGAGGGCGAGAATGCCGACAATCACGTGGACGACGTCTTCGAGCGTGATGGCGGCGAACACGGAGGGCATGGTGATCGACTCTTTCAATAAATGAATTAGGTGGCCCGCGGGGCGGCTTAGTCCCGCGCCACGACATGCTCCAGCACGCCCGACTCGGCCTCGGCTTTTAGTCCATCGTAGTCGGCCTTCGAGAGAACGTTCTTCGCCTCCAGCACGCTGTCCGCGTCCCCCGGCGGGCGGATCAACTCCACCAGCCAGCGCTTGGCGCCGCGGCGGAGTGTCCAGAACTCCTGGAAGTAGTACGTCTTCTTCTTCCCCTCGACGGCCTTGCCGGTCTCGTCGTCCTCGACGTAATCCTTGGACTGGGCCGTGACCAAGGCCGTGACGGTGTGCTTGTCCTTCGGGCCGGTCGCCTCGATTTGCAGGATGTTGATGTCGATCACCTTCACCTTGCCGAAGATCCGGCGCTGGCGCTTCTTCTTCATGGCCTTCAGTTGGGCGTGCAGTTCGTCCGCGTGTTCCTGCGTCAAGTCGGTCTCGACGCTCTTTACGCTGCGGCGTTCCGTCGCCTCGCGGAGGCGGACGTACACGTCCTCCAGGATTTCGCACAGGTACTTCCGCTCGAACCACTTGTCCTGGGCGCTCATGTACTTGAGCAGCCGCCGCGTCGCCTTGTCCCGCGGCAGAATTTTCCACTCGGGGACTTTCTCGGACTTGTAGACGACATCTTGCTTCTTCGGCCGGTCGTCGATTACTTCTGAGGGGTCGATGCCCGACGAGGCGAGTTTCGGGGTGTGCGTGGTGGCGATCACGAATCGCAGGGCCTTATACCCGACAATGGTGACGATGCCGGCCAGTGTGCAGTAGCCGAGAATGGTGCCCCAATAGTACCCCTGCGAATTGTAATCGACGGCGAATAGCAGCCACATGAGAAGGCCTTTCGGTCAAAAAATTCGGTGAACTCGCACACCCGCATTGACAACGGGTTTCTGAATCAGCGCCGGCCAGTATGCGAACACGTCGCGGACGACGGGGCGGCCCGTCGTGTACCCGGTGACGCCCGGCGGCCCGCTCGTCACCAGCGGGGCGAACTCGCGCGTGAAGCGGTCCACCTTGGCCTTGTCCGCGTCCCGCACGGCCACCCGCAGCACCACTTCCGGCGGGTCGGCGGCGGCCGTCACCACGCCCGGCACGCACGCCCCGGCCCCGAGCGTTTCGACCAAGGAATGGTTGAACGTCACGCCGACACGGGCCAGCCGGTTAAGGATCACTTGGCCGGCGAAGCGGGCCTTGGCGGGGGCGTCCGGTCCCATGATGACGAGCGTGCCGTTGGCCGCGAACCCGTCCCGGTAGGCGATGGAGACTTTATACGAGTCCGTCGCCGGCACGCCTTTGGAGTTGGTCACGGCGACCACGTCCCGTTCCGGCTCCGACAGCCGCACGCTCGTGAAGTCGGCCACCACGTCCGGCGTGAGGTAGCGGGCCGGGTCGCCGACTTCGTACAGGAGTTGCTCGGCAATGGTCTGTGTGTTGACGCGCCCGCCGGACCCGGTCGGCTTCTCGATGCGGAAGGAGCCGTCCGCGGCGACGGCCGCGATGGGATAACCCACGCCCGCGAGGTCCGGCACGGCCCGCCAGTCGCACCACAGGCCGCCGGTCGCTTGCGCCCCGCACTCGATCAAATGACCGGCCACGGTGGCGGCCGAAAGGCGGTCCCAATCGTCCCACGCCCACCCGTGTTCAAAAGCGGCCGGCCCGACCGTCAGCGATGCATCCGCCACCCGCCCCGTGATGACGACTTTCGCCCCGGCCGTCAGAGCCTCCGCGATGGGCCGCGCCCCGAGATAGGCGTTGGCGCTCACCACGCGCGAGCGAACCGTCTCCAACGCTTCGCCCGTGTCAAGGTTCGTCAGCGGGTGCCCGGCCGCCATTAACTCATCCAACTGCGGAAGCAAATCATCCCCGGTGACAACGGCCACAGGGTGCGTCGTCAACCCGGAGTCCCGCAGAATGGCCGCCGCCCGTTCGCCGCAAGACAGCGGATTCATCCCTCCGGCATTGGTGACGATCTTGAGATTCGGCTGATCCTTCAAGACGGGGACAAGTCGCGTGAGGGCGTCCAAGAAATCATGGGCATACCCGGCCGCTGGATCGCGCTGCCGCAGCAGCGCGAGGATGGACATGGTCAGTTCGGCGAGGTACTCGATGGTCAGGTAATCGAGCCGGCCCGTGCGAGCCAACTCAATCGGGGCGTCCCGATTATCGCCCCAAAACCCGCCGCCGTTGCCAATGCGTGTTGTCTTCATGATGGAAGAAAAGATGTTTCTCGCAAAGTTCGCAAAGAGGCAAAGCTCGCAAAGAA
>JAYUGD010000329.1:0-5744 GCA_043767785.1 Zavarzinella sp.
CCTTGAGGCGCGGCCGGGGCCAATAAACGGCTATTGGGTCCGGCACCGGCCAAGGCCAATAAACGGTTATTGGCCTGTGGGCCGGTTCGGGTCACGCGAACGCTCCCGCCGGCTCGGCCGCCAGGAGCAGGGCCGCCGTGGCCGCGGCCTGGTCAGCTTCATCGACGGCGTCGTGCAGGCCGGTCAACGCCACGCTCAGCAGGTCCTCGTACAAGTTCACCTTGTCCCGCAGGTCCACGACTTGGCGCCGCCGTGTTTCCAAGGCTCGGCCGCCCAGGTCGCCCGTGTCGACCTCGGCGCGGATGCGCCTGGCCTCGGCCTGGATCTCCGTGACGACCGCGTCTTGAACAGCTCGCACGGCGTCGGCGTCCATGCGGTGGCGCAGGATGTACACCGCCGACGGCCGGCCCTCGGCCGCCCGCTCAATCGCGTGGGCCACGCGGGCCCACTCGTCCAGCTTCGGGCCGGGCACCCAGTACACGGCCCCGCCCGGCCGCAGCCGAGTGCCGCCCAAGGTTTCCACGATGCGGACCAGGGCGGCCGACAACTGGGCGGCCGGGACGCGGCCGGCATTGCGGCGGTAGGCCTGCGTCACCAGCGAGGCCCGGTCGTCCAGCGGGTCGAACGCCAGGCCGGGCGGGTCGGCCGCCGTGACGCGGGCGACCAGGTCGGTCCGGTAGGCGTTGCAGGCGCGGCCGCGCTCCTCCTTGACGACCGTGAAGCCGTCCCGGTCGGCCAACGGCCGGACCAGGACCCGCGCCCCGCCCAAGGCCTCGTCGAGGGCGTCCTTCAAGACGGCCGACGCCGGCCGGGGGTCCGGCACGCAGTCCCGGAAGCCCAGCGGCGTCAGGCCCGCAGTCAGCTTGTCGCGGTCCGAGTGCTCGGCCAGCGTCCAGAAGACGACGCCGCCGCCGACGTCGAGGTGGTTCTCGACCATGATCAGACTCCTTTGCTTGAGGGAAAAGAACGGTCAGACGGCCGTGAAGTAGCCCTTGGCCCGGGCGTCCCGGATCCACTGCTGCACGGCCGGCAGCGCGGCCAGCTTCGGGTTGAGGGCCATGGCGTCGCGGACGGCCAGCAGGGCGAACTCGTCGGGCAGCCGCGTGGCGTAGGCCACGAAGTCGGCCAGGGGCGCGCCGCCGTGCCGGCAGCGTTCGACCAGCGCGCCGACCAGGGCGAACAGGACGGCCGGCTCGCGCGGGACGGGCGCCGTGCTTGGGCTGGTCAGGCAGGCGTCGATGTCCGGCAGCTCGCGGCACAGGCGCAGGAAGCCGGCGAACTCGGCGGCCGGGCCGTCGCCGACGCACCCGGCGACGACCGGGTGCAGCAAGTTGGGCGGCGTGGCCTTCAGCACGTCCGAGACGAAGGCCCACGACCGCGGCGTCGGGAACGCCCGCTGGTTGGCCTCCGGCTTGAACTGGAACAGCAGGCCGGGCCGGAACCGCAGGAAGGCCCGCACCTCGGCGGCGACGTTGGCCGTCACGGCCCACGCCTGCCAGTCGTCGGGCGACACCTCCAGGTCCAAGTGGACGAAGCGGTTCAACAGCGGCGAGATTAGCCGGTGCGTGCCGGCCCGGTCTTCACTGCGGTTGCTTGCGGCGACGACGGTCCAGCCCTCCGGCAACTCGTACTCGCCGAGCCGGCGGTCGAGCGTCAGTTGCAGGCACGCGGCCTGCACCAGCGGCGGGGCTTGGGCCAACTCGTCGAGGAACAGGAGGCCTTTGCCGCGGGTGGGCAGGAAGGCCGGCGGGCACCAGACGGCCCGGCCGTTCAAGACGCTGGGCAGGCCCCGAAGGTCGACCGGGTCGAGCAGGGTGGCCCGGACGTCGACCAGCGATAGCTTGGCGGCGTCGGCCGCCTGGCGCACGAGACAGCTCTTCCCGATGCCCGGCTGGCCCCACAGGTAGACGGGGCGCTTGGTCGGGATGAGGGCCGCGAGCGCGCGGACCAACTCCGTCGGGCGCATGATGGACGCTCCTTTCAAAAAACGGATGGTGGGCTGCGGTTGGGACGGTCAGCGGGCGACGTGGACCTTGGCGACGGCCAGGGCCGGGAACCCGGCCACGACTTGCTTGACGGCGGCGAGCAGCCGGGAACGGAACGGCCGCGAGGTGAGACGCTTTCTCACCTCTTTGTCGTGAACGTCGGACAGGTCGTCGGGGACCCGCACCGTGACGTGCAGCTCCTCGATGACCACGAATTTGGCCATGCGTTTTCCCCTTTGTTCAGCTTGTTGGAACGACGAGGAGCGGGCCGCATCCGTTACCGGAGGGCTAAGGCCCGGCCTCATCTATTGTGACGCGTTTGACCGCAAAATTCAGGGCTGTTCACGAACGTCAGGCAATGTGGCGATCGCATCTCCCATCATTCGCCGCATGCCCTTCTGCGCAATTGAAATGAAGCAGTCGCATTGAAGGTCGATGGCGGTCTTCGCATGAGACCCTCCTTCGCCGTGTACGAGTGGTTATGCCGGGCATCGACGCCTCGCTCTCGTCTGGGGGCCGCGTACGTCCAAGAAAGGATTCTCAAAATTACTGAAAACCCGTTCCTACCGACATTGACACGGGCGTTCTCGGGGGCGACACTCTACCCTCATCACAACCTATCCACTCGACCGCCCCCCATGTCGCCGCCACCGATCAAAACCCCATCAAACACCGGGCGCCCGCCGGGAATATTCCCCGGCAACTGCGCCACAACCAACCCGATTGAGGAACCCCGCCCATGACCATCATTGATCTGGTGTTCCCCGTCCGCGGCGACACGTTGCCGATGGATCACGCCTACCCGCTGTACGGGGCGTTGTCGCGGGCCGTGCCGGAGTTTCACCGGGAGGAATCGCCGGTGCGATTCCTGCCCGTTAACGGCGACGTTGGCGGGCCGGGGCTGATGAAGCTTTTCGGCAAGTCGCGGCTGCGGGTGCGGCTGAACGCGGAGTTGATCGCCACGCTGTTGCCGTTGACCGGGCAGCGGTTGCAGGTGGGCGACCACGCCGTCACGCTGGGCGCGCCGACAGTGGAACAACTCACGCCGGCCGTTTCGCTGAACGCCGGGTTCGTCACCTTCAAGAACTCCGTGGAGCCGGGCCGGTTCTTGGAGGTGGCGAAAGAAAAGTTGGCGGACCTCGGCATCAAGGAAGCCGGCGTCGGCATCCCGCTGGTGCAGAAGGGGAAGTCGGCCGGGGAACCGCGGCGCCGGGTCATCCGCGTGAAGGGGGCGACCATCGTCGGCTTCCCACTCATCGTCGAAGGCTTGACCGCCGACGAGTCGATCCGACTGCAAGAACAGGGCCTCGGCGGCCGGACCAAGATCGGCTGCGGGTTCTTCGTCCCGTTCGTCAGGAGTGAAATGCGATGACACCGCTCTTGGCGAAATCTTGCAAGCCGGGCCGCCGGGAGGTGACGCTCCTCAGCCACACGCAAGACGTGTTGGCGGCGGCCGACACGCTGTTCGGCGTGGCCGAGCCGACGGCTTTGGGCACGGCGTGGCTGCGGTTCTTCCGGCTGACGGCCGCCGACTTCCCGAAGTTTCGCGCCGGCCTGTTGGCGGCCGTGCTGCTGCACGACGCCGGCAAGCTCAACAGCGACTTCCAAAAGGCGGTGCGGCAAAAGCACCAGCAAGTGATTCGGCACGAAGCCGTCAGTGGGCTGTTGATGACCCTGCCCGGCGTGTGGGAGTGGTTGGCCAAGGGGCGGCCGGACGTGGATTGGGACGTGGCGCTGATCGCCGTCCTGACGCACCACATCAAGTTCGAGCAGGAGCGGTTCGGCAATCCGGCGACGGCGCTCACATTCATCACGGTCGATTACCACTCGGCGGAGTTCGCCACGTTCGTGGCGTCGGTCGGCGACCATTTGGCCATCCCCGGCGCCCCGGCTTTTCCCAAGGAGCGGGTTTGGACTTTTGACCCCGCCGCGCCCGGTCAACTGGAAGTGATGGGCATGGCGGAGGCCGTCACGAAACGCTTCGCCAAGCTCAAGCGGGCCATCAAGGGGGACGAATCCCGCGCCCGCCTGCTCCGGGCCGTGCGGACGGGGTTGATCGTCGCGGACGCGGCCGGGTCCGGCCTCACGCGGGAAGGGTTGGACATCCCGGCGTGGATTCGGAACTGTTTCCCGGCCGCGGCGATCACGCCGGAAGAACTGGAAGCGGACATCATCAAGAAGCGGTTGGATCAACTACGCGAGATCGGCAAGTGGAAGGACAACGGCAACGGCGGCTGGAACACGTTCCAGACGAACTGCGACCACTACCCGGCCCGCACGCTGTTGCTCGCCCCGTGCGGCAGCGGCAAGACGCTGGCGGCGTGGCGGTGGATCAAGGCGCAACTGGCCGCCCGGCCCGCCCGCCGGGTGATCTTCCTGTACCCGACGCGGGCGACGGCCACCGAAGGCTTCAAGGACTACGTCTCGTGGGCGCCGGAGAGCGACGCCGGCCTGATGCACGGCACGGCCGAGTACGACCTGACCGACATGTTCGCCAACGAGCCGGGGGACCGCAAGAACCGCGACTACCAAGCCGACCGGGCGCTGTACGCCCTCGGCTTCTGGGCGAAGAAATATTTCTCGGCCACGGTGGACCAGTTCTTCGCGTTCCTGCACCACCAGTACGGGCCGACGTGCATGTTGCCCGCCTTGGCCGACGCCGTGCTGGTCGTGGACGAGTGCCACAGTTTCGACGAAAAGATGTTCGATTCGCTGGTGAAGTTCCTGCGGGAATTCGACGTGCCGACGCTGTGCATGACGGCGACGCTGCCGGAGCCGCGCATCAAGGATTTGGCGGCGGCCGGGCTGCACATTCCCGACGACGTGATGACGCCCGAACTGGCGAAGGTGGCGGGCGCCCCGCGCTACGCCATCGGCCGGGCCACGAAGGAAGACGCCTTCGACAAGGCCCTCACGGCGTTGAACGCCGGGAAGCGCGTGCTGTGGGTGGCGAACCGCGTGGCCGAGGCCCAAGAGATCGCCGGGTGGTTCCGAGGCCACGCCGGCCGGCCGGCCGCGGCGCCGGTGATTTGTTACCACAGCCGCTTCACGCTGGACGACCGCGGCCGGCAGCACCAGAAGGTTGTCACGCTGTTCCGGTCCGCGAAGCCGGGCGAAGTCGCCCCGCCGGCCTTGGCCGTCAGCACGCAGGTCTGCGAGATGTCTTTGGACATGGACGCCGACGTCGTCATCAGTGAGCGGTGCCCGATCACGGCGCTGATCCAGCGCATGGGCCGGTGCAACCGCGTGATGGAGCCACGGGCCGAGTCCGGGGACGTGTGGGTCTACGGCACGGGGAAGGACAAGCCCTACGACGCGGACGACCTCGTCGGCGTGGAAGAATTCCTGGCCGCCGTCACCACGCACCGCGTCAGCCAGATCGAGTTGGAAGCCGCGTTGCGGAAGCACGGCCCGACCAAGCCGGACGACGACCGGACCTGCCTGTTCCTGTGCGACCCGTTGAACGCGAACAGCAAGGACGACGAGGCGGCGTTGCGGGACATTGAGCAGTTCTCCAAGCCGTGCGTGCTGGACGCCGACGTGGCCGCCTACGTGAAGGCCGCGCCGGAGAAGAAGCCGGGGTTCGTCGTCCCGGTCCCCAAGAAGTTCGCCGACTACCCGGAGCCAGCGCCGAAGAACTGGCCCCCCTACCTGGGGACGGCCCCGGCCGCGAATTACGACCGGGACTTGGGATTCCGCGACCAGCCGATTGAGGAATGATCATGATTCCGGGCGAGCGGGGGATGTCAATCCCCCGAT
>JAYUGD010000330.1:0-5742 GCA_043767785.1 Zavarzinella sp.
GTTCAGTCTCTTCTGTTTTGACGGTGCCGATCCGCGGTCGGCTGATTATTCCTTCACCTTCGCGTCGCCCTTTTCCCCTTCTATCTTTTTCGGCTCATCCTTTTTCGGCTCGGCCGGCTTCACTTCGGTGCCGTCCTTGATCCGCTCCAGTTTCATCACGTACCGGCTCGACTTGGCCGGGGCGGTGAAGTCCGTCGGGCGGTTCTTCTCGTCCCAACTGATGCAGAACTCCAGCTTGTCGCCGTCGATCTTGTAAATGCCCACGTCCTTGAGGGCCGTGGTGGTCGTCTTCCGCTTGCCCGTGAGGCCCTTCTTGGTGGTCCGCTCCTTGATCTCGGCCCCCTTCTCGTCCACGTACACCAAGTCCACCGTCTTCGGGGACTTGCCGGCGTTCAGGGTCATCTTGCGGCGGTTCAGCACTTCGACGGAGCCGTCCTTGTTTTTGAACTCGCCGCGGAGGATGTCCTTGTCGATGACGTAGTAGAACGTCGGCTCGGCGGGGGTTTCGTCGTCGGCGTCTTCGCTCTCCGCGCCCTCGCGGTACGAGACCTTCCACTTGCCTTCCAACGCCTTCATGTCGCCGTCGTTGGCGGCCCGGTCGGCGAGCGTCTTCTCGGACGGCTTGCACCCCGGCAGGGTAAAGCCCAAGGCTAAGGAGAACAGCAGAATCCAATGTAACTTCATGGAGAGATTCCCGATTCGGGTGAGTGAGACACCGGCATCATTCCGGTAAGAGGATTGTTAGACTTGGCGCCTAACCGGGCAAGTGAAAAACCGGCGGACCGGGGGCCGGCCGTTAATCCAGCCGCGTGTCCGGCTCGCCGTCGGTTTCCTTGCCCTTGAGGGCGGCGAGGATGGCCTCCGTGCAAGTCTCTTCGCTCAACAGCCCGGAGTTCAAAATCACGTCGAAGTCGTAGGGTTCCGTGCTGCGCATGCCGAAGTGTTTCAACAGGAACTCGGCCCGGCGCTCGTCCCGCTGCTGCACCTGCTTGGCCGCCTCGTCCGGGGACAGCCGCAGCCAGTCGGCCATGTGGGCGACCCGGTCGGCCCGCGGGGCGACGATCCGCACGTGCAGCGACGTCTCGCGCGGCAGGCAGTACCCGGCCCCGCAGCCGACGAGAAGGACTTGGCCGCGCGCGGCCAGCGACAACACGAGCCGCGGCATCTCGTCGGCCTCGGCCTCTTTGGGGCGTCGCGGATCGCGGCTCAGGCGGTCGAGTTGGCCAGTCACCCATACCGCGGCGTCCGGCGGCACATCCGCGAGGACGGACTGCCGGGCGGCGTCGTTTGCGCACAGGAACTCCAGCAGTTCGCGCGTGTACACCTGCCAGCCGAGCCGCTGGCCCACGCGGCGGGCGATGCTGCCGCCGCTGGCGCCGGCCTCCCGGCTCACGGCGACGGTCAACCCGGCCGGCGCGCCGGGCCGGTCCCGCCCGTCGCCGCGGTGGCCGTGCGGCGGCCCGGTGTAAGGGTCAATGGACATGCCGGAAACCTATCGGAAGGGTCACATATCGTCTCGGTACTCGTTACGGGCGAACAGCCACATGCCGACGGCCGTCAGCCCAACCGTCGCCAGCGCCAAGGCGACCCACGCGAACGTCGGGCTGACGGGCACGAACAGGGAGGCCGACTCCGTCGGCACGCCGTGGCGTTCCCCGGCGTCATAGAGCAGGCAGCGGGTGTAATAGTTCAGGCTCAGCCGCTTCAGCGTGCCCGGGATCGGCAGTTCGCTCAACATCGTCTCGAAGAAGAACGCATACAGCAAGCCCACCACCGCCGGCCGGCTGAAGAGCGCCCCGAACAGGTGGAACACGGCCGCGAACGCCACGCTCCCCGCCAACACGCCGGGCGCGTACCACGCGAACGCCTCCCGGCCCACGTCGCCGCCCGCCAAGCACAGCAGGGCGAACCCGCCGAACGACAGCCCGAGGCACCACGGCAACAGGCCGAGGAACTTGGCGAGGTAAATGGCCGAGCGCGGCAGCGGTCGCGTCATTAGCCAGACCAGCGACCGCGACTCCCGCTCCGTCCCCAACGCCCCCGTGGCGAAGCTAATGCTGAACAACGGCAACAGGAACCCCAAGTACAGCACGAAGACCACCCACCGCGAGAACACGGCCTGCGGCGTGCTCTCCTCGCGGATGCGCTCCATCAGCGGCGAATCCTCGATGACGGGATGCACCATGCTCCCCGCGACGTGTTCCGCGAGGAACGGCTGCACCCGAGTCACCCGCTGCTCGAACCGATCCCATCCAGTGGTGACGGTGAACAAAACAACGAGAAGCACGCTGACCAGCAGAATGCCCGCCGCGATGCCGACCATCTGCCGCATCCGGGCTTGGCGACGGAAAGAGAAGCCGACGAGGAAGAACCACGCTCTTAGGGGGGACGTTTCGGGAGTCATGTCTTTCCGCTCCCCCCCAGCAGATACCCCAAGACGGCGTGCGTGGAGTCGTCCAACGGTTCCAGCCGTGTGATGAGCAGCGCCTCGTCCAAGGCCAATTGGTTGAACTCTTCGAAGAAGCGGCGGGGGTTTCGGGCGCGGACGATCATGGTTCCCGCCGTGGGAAAATCGACGCCGACCACTTCCGGGCGGGCCGTCAGCACGGCGGCCAACCGGCGGGTGTCGGCCGCGTCGATGCGCACAGAGAGCGGCTGATCGTCCAACAAGTCGCGGATTTGCGACACCGTGCCCAAGGCGGCGACGCGGCCGCGGGCGAGGATGGCGATGTGGTCCGTGAGCTTTTCCAGTTCTTCGAGTTCGTGGCTGCTCACCAGCAGGCACTTCCCCTCGGCCGCCAAGCCGCGGAACAGTTCGAGCATCTCTTGCCGGCCGAGGGGGTCGATGCCGGACAGCGGCTCGTCCAACACCAACAGCCCCGGGTCGTTTAAGAGGGCTTGGGCCAACTTGATGCGCTGCCGCATCCCCTTCGAGTAGCCGCGCAACGTGCGGTCGGCCCGGTCGGCCATCGTCACCCGAATCAACACTTCTTCGGTGCGGCGGTTCGCGTCGGTCTTGGTGAAGCCACACAAGCGGGCCATCGCCCGGACGAATTCGCGGCCGGTCATGTCTTCGTAAAAGGCGTCGTTGTCCGGGCAGTAGCCGACGAGGGCCTTGGCCCGCCACGTCCAGGCGTCCTCGCCCCGTACCAGCACCCGGCCGATGCTCGGCTTCAACTGCCCGGTGGCCAGCCGCAGCAGCGTACTCTTGCCGGCCCCGTTGGACCCGACGAGGCCGGTGATGCCGCCGTGCAGTTTGAGCGATACTTCGTTGAGGCCGATGACCGGGCCGTACCACTTGGAGACGGCCTCGAACTCCAGCACGGTGTCGCCGTCGGTCACGCGATGACCTCCACGGCATGCACCCGGCGGCGCAGGTAGAACACGCACCCGACGCACACCGCCACAAGCACGGCGGTCGCCTCCCAGTATTCCGGCTGCTCTTGGTTGGTCGGCCGCAGCCAGCGGTGGTCTTTGCCGAAGCACCACATGCCGAAGAGGTACAAGTCGTTCCAGATGTCGAGCAACCGCCACCGCGGCGACAGGCCGATGCCGTCCACCAGCCACCGCTGGACGAGCCGGGCCATCACGAACATAGCCGTCCACACCATCACCAACGGGACGGTGCGCCGCAACCACGTGGCCGCCGCCAGCAGCAGCAAACTCAACGTCACGGTGACGGCGCCCCCGTAAGCGAAGATGCCGAGGAGCAGGCCGAAATCCTCGTAGTAGTAACTCCACGTATCGACGAACCCGTACTCCAAGAAGAGCAATGCGGCCGGCAGCGTCGTCATGCCGTTGATGAGGACCGCGATGGCGAGACACTTGCCGAGCAGGTAGTGCCGTCGGCTGATCGGCTTCGAAAGGTAGAACGGCAGGCTGTTGTGCTGGAAGTCGTTGCCGACCAGCACGGACCCGGCGAACGCGAGGATCACGACGGCGATGTACCCCTCGGTCCAGATGAAGTCCCCGAACGTCTCGGCCGACCCGTCGAGGTGCATTGCGTCCCGCAGGGACCGGATAATCATCTCCGGCCGGATCACCCGGCCCCACAGGCCGCCGGTGCGGACGGCCGCGTCCGCCACGCGGTTTTCGAGGAACACCCAGAGGTACTGGCCGAAGAAGTAGAAGAGGAAGATCATCACGCTGCAGGCGTACAGCGCCCAGAACAATTTCCGGCGCGCGAGCAACAGCAACCCGGTCCGGGCGATGGCGAAGACCCCGCGCCACGGCCCGCCGGCCCGGCTCTTGAGCGCCCGATAATGGAGGAGATCAGGCATCAGTTCGATTGCGGATTGCGGATTGCGGATTGAAAGACATCTTGTTAAGCCCCAAGCCAACTGCTTACCGACTCTTCGTATTAAATCCGCAATCCGAAATCCGCAATCCGAAATCAAGCAAGGGCCGCCCGCGCCACCGCATCCTTGAGGGACTGCATGTTGAACGGCTTGGGGAGCACTTCGACGATGCCGAGTTCCTTCAACGTGTCCTCCGGAACATCGTCGGCGTAGCCGCTGCTGAGGATGATGGGCAGGTCGGCGCGGATCGCGCGGATGCCGCGGGCGAATTCGACCCCGGTCATCTCCGGCATGGTTAGGTCGGTGACGACCACGTCAAAGTCCGCCGGGCGTGCCCGCAGGGTGTCGAGGGCGTCCGGGGCGCGGCCGAACGTGGTGACGGTGTGCCCCATGTTTTTAAGCATGACGTGGGCCAGCCGGGTGATGGACGCCTCGTCGTCCACGAACAGGACGCGGCGCCCGCGGCCTTGAGACGGCACCGGTGACCCAATCGCCGGCGGCGGCGGCGGCGGGGCGGGGACGGCGGGGAAGACCACGTCGAACCGCGTCCCGACGCCGACTTCGCTGGTCACGGCGACGGCCCCCTCGTGGGTCTGCACGATGCCGTGGACGACGGACAGGCCGAGGCCGGTGCCGACGCCCGGCGGCTTGGTCGTGAAGAACGGCTCGAACAGCCGGGCCTTCACCGCGTCCGGCATGCCCGGCCCGGTGTCTTCGACGACGAGGCGAACGCCCGGCCCCGGGGGCAGGCGGCCCGTGAGCGGGTCGCCGTCGGGGGCGAAGTCGCACGGCTCGACGGCCACGGTGAGCCGGCCGCCGCCCGCTTCCTCCATCGCTTGGCTGGCGTTCGTCATCAAGTTGAGAACAACTTGGTGCAACTGCGTGGCGTCCCCGGCGACGAACGGCTCCGCGGCCGGCGGCCGCCAGTTGATCGTGACGTTGGCGGCCCGCCGGTTGCGGATCAGCGGGACCACCTCGGCGATGACGGCCGACAGTTTCAGCGGCCGGAGGGCGGTCGGCTGGCGGCGGCTGAACATCAGGATCTGCCGGACGAGCGCCTTGGCGCGGGAGGCGGCCTGAACAATTTCCGCGGAGTGGGATTGCGTCTCCCCGGCGCTCGTCGTGGCGATCACGTCCGCGAACCCGAGGATGCCGGTGAGGATGTTGTTGAAGTCGTGGGCCACGCCGCCGGCCAACTGGCCGAGGGCCGTCATCTTCTCGGACGCGGCCCGCTCGGCCGCGTACGCCCGCCGGTCCTCCTCGGCCTTCTTGCGGGCGCTCACGTCCCGGCCGACGGCGACGACGTGGCGGGTCCGGCCGTCCGGCCCGAAAAACGGGATGATGATGACTTCCAAGTGCAGTTCCACGCCGCCGCCCGCCAGCCGCAAGTCCCGCAACTTGGGCCGGCCCGACTCGGCGGCCGCGTGAAAGTCGTCCACGACGC
>JAYUGD010000331.1:0-1983 GCA_043767785.1 Zavarzinella sp.
GTGGGCATGGCACCCACAGTTCGCGACAGGCGGGTGGCTCGCATTAAACTTTGACCGCGTACTTCTGCATGTCTTCCAGCGATACGAATTCCAGCGCCGACATGTGCGTCGCCTCCAGCACCACTTGCGGGGCCATGCCGGCCTCGAAAGCTTCTTGCCACCGCTGGGCGCACAGGCACCATTGGTCGCCGGGCTTCAAGCCGGGGAAGCCATATTGTGGGAACGGCGTGCTCAGGTCGTTGCCGCACGACCGGCTGAACGCCAAGAACTCGGCGGTCATGATGACACACACGACGTGGACGCCGTCATCCCCGGCCCCGGTGTCGCAGCACCCGGTGCGGTAAAAGCCCGTCATCGGGTCCGTGGAACAGTTCTTGAGGGGGCCGCCCAACACATTTTTCGCCATGTTGTCACCTGAGTGATCCACAAAGCCCACCCTCGGCAGAGGGTGGGCTTTGTCCCGTCTTGCCAACCGCCAGATCATTGTCATATCATGTCGTATTCAGGTTGCCAAACATCGCGACTCAACAAATACGGGCGAGGTATCACCGTGGATCAGATCATTGATCTGAAGGCACTGTTGGTGGAACGGGAAGATTGCGACGCGGGGACGATCCAGCGCCTCCGGGAAGGGTTGACGCAAGGCGGCCCCCAGTTCAAGAACCTCAAGGAAGTCAACGACCAGTTGAAAAAGCGGCTCGAAAGCGCGCCGCCGGCCCTGGCCAAGAAGCTTCAACTCAAGCTCGGGGTGGTGAACTACTTCCTCGGCCACATGAACCACGCCATTGAACACCTCAAGCAGGTGGACATGCCGCTCGGGTTCTTCTACCTCGGCCGCGCCTTGGTGAACGCCCAGCAGTACGACGAGGCCGCCAAGGCCTTCGACAAGGCCGAGAAGGCCGGGTACTCGGCCGCCCAAGTGCAGCTCCAGCGCGCCGGCATCCACCGCAGCCGCGGCGAGGTCCGCGAGGCCAAGGCCCTCTTGGGCAAGCTGGAAGAACTCAGCAAGTACAGCGCGGAGTTCCACTTCCAAGTGGCCGGCGTCGCCGAGGCCGACGGCGACCGCACGAAGTCCATCACCGCCTACGAGAAGGCCGTCGAACTCGACCCGGGCCACACCGGCTCGCTGTTCCAACTCGGCTACCTGAACGACCTCGCCGGCAACGACGACGAGGCCATCTCGTACTACGAGCGCTGTCTCAAATACCCGCCCGTGAACAAGGGCGTGCTGAACAACCTCGGCATCCTGTACGAGGACAACGACCGCTACGACAAGGCGGCCGACTGCTACGGCCGGCTGCTCAAGGCCGACGCCAACGACGACCGCGCCCGGCTGTTCCTCAAGGACGCCCAGGCGTCCGTGAACCAGTTCTACAACCCGGACGAAGACCAGATCAGCGTGGCCAACCGCCAGGTGATGGAAGTCCCGGTCACGGACTTCGAACTGTCCGTCCGCAGCCGCAACTGCCTGAAGAAGATGGGCATCCGCACCCTCGGCGACTTGACCCGCATCAACGAGATCAGCCTGCTGGGGAGCAAGAATTTCGGCGAAACGTCGCTCGAAGAGATCAAAGCGATCATGAACGCCAAGGGCCTGCGCATCGGCCAGTCCATCGAGCAAGGCGCCCGCTACGAGCCACGCTACTCCCCTGCCCCGAACAACCTGCCGCCGGAGCAGGCGGCGGCCGTCAGCCGGCCGGTGTCCGAGTTGAACCTGTCGGTCCGTGCCCGCAAGTGCATGAATCGGCTCAACATCACCACCATTGGCGAACTCCTCTCCCGCACGGGGGACGAGCTGATGGAGGCCAAGAACTTCGGCGTGACCTCGCTCAACGAAGTCCGCGAGAAGCTGACGGGCATGGGTCTGAAACTGCGGGGCGACTGACCTTTGCGGTTTGATTAACAAAAGAGTTTGAACCACGAAGGACACAAAGGACACGAAGGAAAGTCCAGAGAAAGATTTCTCTTGGTTCTTTGCGGCCT
>JAYUGD010000332.1:0-5729 GCA_043767785.1 Zavarzinella sp.
CGCGATGACCGCTTGCATATTCTCGACCATCAGGGCTTGGTGCAGGACGTCTTCAGCCGCCCGCCTCTCCTTCTCGGGGATGGCGGCGAAGAACTTGACGGCCACCCGCAGTTCTCTGAGCAAGTCGTGGTGGTTGTTGCAGGCCCGGACGATGAAGGCGGCGTTGGCCTCTCGCTCCGTGTTGTCGACCCCGTGGACCTCCGCTATCTCCAGTTGGTTCCGCCTGTACACTTTCGGCAGACCGTCGCGTTCTTCTTCCGTGTTCGTGTGCGTCCACGGTCCTGATGTGTGTGCCGGTGATGGTGTGGTGTTCTCCATGGGTGAAAAGAAGAAAGGAATTGGAAACCCCGCCGGCGTACCGGCGGGGGTGCGAATCACCGCTTGACGGCGGGCCTGGCCAAGAATTGCTCGGCCTTTTCGACGGCGATGTACGCGTCCTCGTCAAAATTGGCGGCGGCGTGGACGTAGGCGGCCAGGTGGTCGGTGAGTTCGCGGCAGAGGGCGACTGCTTCGCGGAGCATGTCCTCCGGCGGCGGGAACATTTTGCCCAAGACGGCCTGGACTCCGTTGGCGAAGAAGCGGTCAAAGCCGTCGTTTTTCGCGTCGGGGCCGGCGGTGGAAATGTGCTGGGACATAATGGAAGAAGGAAAGAAAGTAAAACCGGGTCTGCGGCTCCGAGAGGGCCGCGTTCCTGTGCCGGGGACCGGAGCAAGGATGGGGGAGAAAGAAGTAAAGGGCTTGGCTCGCAGGCGCAGTCCCTACGCCACGCCCGGAGCCCGCGTCACGAGTCGGGCGCGATTGTCCCCGTGCAAGTCCGCGACCCGGAGGCCCTCCCACTCGTCAAAGAGAGGGCCGGAGGCGAAGCGGACTTCTTGCCGGGGACTTCGCGGGCGGCTCTTGCACGCCTAGGGCGAGGACGTGGTGCGCTGTGGAGTCTGCGAGCAATCAATCATCAGTGCTTGGGTGTGACGACCTGCGGGCCAGTGCTAGTCGTCTTCCGAATCCTCGTCATCTTCATCGACCGGAAATAGGTCTTCGTCTTCTACTGTGATCAGTACAACGAGCGTGTTCATGATGCGGATTGGCAGATAGTGCTCGGCGACATATACATCGGTGAGCGTTTCCTCCTTACTGAAAAGCTGAAACCAGCGTAGCAACATCCCTTCTCGCTCAACCCGTTCATTATCGCCGTCAACGAACGCCTCCCACTGCTCGTTGGCCGAAGGCGATTCCAGAACCTCCTTCCCAGGATAGCAACCGCCTTCAATGAGCCGCTCCGACGGGAACATCCAGGCGATTACGCCATCGCGAATCCCCGCCACGGCGCACGGCTCTTCGGAGAGCCTAACGGCGCGAATGGTGGTGCAGAGTAACGATGCCTGAAAGTCGCGTGCCACCTCATCGAGCCGCTTGAGAGTGATGCCCTTGTCGATGATCGGTTTGACGAGGTGCGTCGGCAAAAGAAGGCTGGCCGCGAACGTGTCCGCTTCCCGCTCCATCTGCACTTTTGTGCGGTATTCGCTGCTGGATGGGTGAGGCTTTCCGCCATGCCGCAGATACTTGTAGTGCGCCTGGATGAAGTAGTGTCCGAGTTCGTGCGCAATCGAAAATCGCGTTCTCGCGTGATGTGCGCCTTCCGGCAGGCCAGCATCGTACATGTTGTTGAAGAAGAGCAGGAACAGATTCTGAAGCTTGTTGTACTTCAATTTTCCATCGCAACGGTTCTTCAAGTCGCCGCCGCGAATCCTGATGAACGGCTTCTCGGACTCGACGATCTGAAAGGGATCGATGGGCGCTTTCAGCTCTAGCCGAACGACCAGTTCGTCAGCGAGCTTACTTACTTGGTCCAGGCGGTGTTGCTCCGCCTGCCAGTCCACCTTCGTCTTCTTTGGTTTCATTGTCATTGAGCATCTCGTCTTCGAGTTCTTTCTCGACGGCCTCGGCTTCCGGGTCAGCCTCTCCTTCATGTCGAAAGACTTCGAGCACGGACTCGTTGACTTCCTCGAACGTTGGGTCGGAGTCGTAATCGTCTTGAGGTAGCGGCTCCCACGATGCCAGTTCGCCCGACGTAACGGCATCGACGATGGAAGCGATTTCATCTGCCGACATTGGCACTTCGGGTGCATCGTCAAAAGCAGCGTCGGCCTCTTCAGGAGTCAAGGGGCAAAGCCCTTTTGCCTTTCTGATCTTGCCGACCGTATCGTCCCAGAATTTTTCGGCGTCCGATTTCATTTCTTGCCCTTCTGGTGTGCATCTTGAGATTCACGTTCCAGAACCATCTTCTTCAGCTTGATCTTGAGCCGGCTTCTGGTGGACCAAATCACGTTCTTGCTCGTGCCGTGGATGGTCGCGAGGCGGTCAGCGTTGGCAGACTGCCCTTCTGCCCGGTCCGCCTTTGCGATGGCCTGCTCCAGCCCTTCCAGTTTGTTGTCGATAATGTCATTCAGCAGGTCCACCCGCCTCTTCTCTTTTGAACCGCATTCAGGGGCTTTGTCTTCACAGTGGTTCGTCGGGTCATAGCTCGGGTCGAATTCGAGTTCTTTCGCTTGGTGGCGGTGCTCGACGCGGATGATGCTCAATGCCGCGTTCTGGGCGATGCGAATCATCCATCCGCGAAAGTTGCCCTTCTCCTTCTTGTAACGTTCAGCAAACCGCCAGATGTTGAAGAAGGCTCGATTCACCGCCTCCGCGATCTCTGGCTCTTTCAGCGTATCGCCGTAATGCTTCGTCAGGTAACCCTTCAGTTTCGATCCGTACCTGCCAAGCAGAGTCGATAGCGCGTCCTTGTCCTGATCCAGCGAGATGCGGATCAGGAGCATCTCGTCATCCTCATCGTTCAAAGACGCATCAACCATCCTCGCCTCCAAGGCTTCACCTGCCAGTACGCAGCCACCTTAACTGGCTCCCGTCCGAAAAAAGAAAATCCGCCATTCCGGTTAAGGTGCCGGCGTACACGATGGAAAGACGGCAGTCGCGTTGATTTCCGTTATCGAATGGCCACTTTTCGAGACCTTTATGAGCCGACTGCAAACCATCCGTATGAAACCCAACCCGGCCGGGAAGGACCGCAACCGCTACGGGGCGAGTGCCGCCCAGTTGGCCGCGGAGTGGTTGGACATCAAGAACGTCAGCGAGGTCGCCGTCAACATCAACGGCGTCCGCCTGTGCCACATCGCCTACAGCGACTCCTACCCGAACGGTCGGTGGGAACTCGTCACCTCATTCACCGGCACGCTGCAACCGGGCAAGGTGATCCGCGTCCACGCGGGCGAAGTCAAGAACGCGAACCAGATACGCGCCGAGGACCAGGCAGGTGCGGACTTTCATCTGTTCTCCGGCCGCGACGCCTACGTCTGGAACAACGATCGCGGCGACTGCTCGTCGCTCTGGACTGCCGACGACGGGCAGCCATTCGACAAAGCCAGCTACTCCGCACCGCCGGCAGAGGGTGCGATCCTTACCCGTGTCGGGGATGCTCTCGTCGGCGCGACGGCCACGGCGACGGTCACGACGCGCCGGTAATTTTAGTCAAAGCGGGTGTTCTTGCCCGCTTTCGCGAATTCGCGGGCCGTTCGGGCGCCCGCGACATTCACCCCATCCCGCTTGCCTCTCCTCCTCATCTCGTCATAGGACTTCACCGCAAAAATCGGCATAACCGACAAATCTTCCCTACTTCCAACGATTCTGGCGATGCAGCCTGCGCCGCGTCTCTTGATTAGGTTGCCGCACGCCTTCCAACTACAAAGTGCGGGGGAGAACCGCTTCGGCGTTTGGGCCTGTTGTGCAACAGGCACGGTTCTAAAATGCCGTGAGTGGGAAAGGCGAAAAAGTGCACGCTATCGTGCATGCTACCCTTGTAAAAGGTGCTAATGCATGGTATTCATGTAATCTGTAAGTGTCTGATCTGATTGAGTTTACGCTTGACGAACCGCCCTCACACGGTGGAAGTCACTGGTTCGAATCCAGTAACGCCCAAGGACTTAGGGAAACCGATGCACGCTTCGGCGCACGCTTCCTGACGGTCCAAAAACTCCCCCTGTTGGCAAACCTCGAAGACTCAATTCGCGGCCGGCGCGCGGGCGGCCCCTCCAATCACTCACGCTTCTTGCTCGCCTCCCTCACTGCGCTCGGGTACACTTCCCCGACCCGCCCCGTCACAAGGAAGTCCCGATGCGCTTCGCCGCCGTCTCCATATTCCTGTTCATCCCCACGTTCGCCTTCGCCCAAGCCGGCGACATGTTCGGCCAGGTCTCTACGGAGCGCATCCGGGCCGACGTGAAGTACCTCGCGTCGGAGCAACTGCAAGGCCGGGGCGTCGGCGCCCGCGGCGAAGACCTCGCGACGGACCACATTGCGGCCGAGTTCAAGAAGGCCGGACTGAAGCCGATGGGGGTCAAGGGGTCGTTCTTTCAGGGCGTGCCGTTGGTGTTGGTGAAGACCGGCCCCGAGTTGTCGCTGGCGATGATCAAGGGGGACGGCTCAACGCCGCTGAAGGCCGAGGAGGAATTCGTCGGCGTCAGCAACACGCAGCAGTCGGAAGACTTCGAGGCCGACGCGGTGTTCGTCGGGCACGGCATCACGGCCCCGGAATTCGGGTGGGACGACTACAAGGACACGGACGTGACGGGCAAGGTCGTCGTCCTGTTCACGAACGAGCCGCCGTCGGCCGACGCGGCGTACTTCATGGGCAAGAACCTCACCTACTACGGCCGCTGGACCTACAAGTACGAGGAGGCCACGCGGCGCGGGGCGAAGGCGGTGTTCATCATCCACACGGCCGAGTCGGCCGGCTACCCGTACACGGTCGTCAAGACGGTCAAGGGCGTGCAACTGCGGCGCGAGGCCGGCGCCCCGGCGCTGGCCTTCGCGGGCTGGCTGTCGTCCAAGGGCGGGGACAAGGTGCTGGCGTCCATCGGCCTCACCGTGGACGAGGCGTTGAAGAAGGCCGACACGAAGGGCTTCAAGCCGATCCCGCTGGGCATCAAGCTCAAGGGGCACGTGCCGACGACGACGCAGAACGTCGTCTCCAAGAACGTCGTCGGCATGGTGGAAGGCCGTGACCCGGCGCTGAAATCCGAGTATGTGCTGTTCACCGCCCACTGGGACCATTTGGGTGTCAAGAAGACCTCGACGGGCGGCGAGGAAGTCTACTACGGGGCGTTGGACAACGCCAGCGGCACCGCGATCCTGCTGGAACTAGCCCGTCTCTGGGCGGGGACGGAAGCCAAGCCAAAGCGGTCGGCCATTTTCCTGGCGACGACGGCCGAGGAGAGCGGTTTGCTGGGGGCGGTGTATTACGCCGCCCACCCCGTCGTGCCGTTGGGCAAGACGGCCATCAACTTCAACTTCGACTGCGTGTACCCCGTCGGCGAGCCGGAGTCCATCGTCTTGAACGGCGCCGAGCGCACGACCGCGTGGGACGCCCTGCAAGCCGCCGCCAAGCGGCACGGCCTGGAAGTCGAGCCGGACCTGAACGGCCACCAGGGCTACTACTACCGCTCCGACCACTTCGCCCTCGCCCGCGGCGGCGTCCCGGCGTTCTCGGTCGGCCGCGGGGAAAAGGCCAAGGGCAAGCCGGCCGACTACATGAAACGCGTCGCCGCCGACTTCATCGCCAACACCTACCACACCCCGAACGACAAGTACCACGCGGAGAGCTTGTGCAAAAATCGGCCGGCGGGGGCGACAGGATTCGCGGGCCGCGCTATGGTGGAGACACCGCCATTGTA
>JAYUGD010000333.1:0-5723 GCA_043767785.1 Zavarzinella sp.
CAAAGCCTCCGCGTCGCGGCTAAACGGGCTTTCATCGGGCGGGGGAATCCACGATGGCCGACGAGCTCCTCACCATCAGCCCCGACCGGGTCCGCATCGTTCCCCACGACGTTTGCTCGTCCAAGTCCGCAGTGATCGCCCACCTCACGGCGCTCTTTGCCGATGCCTACCGCCGGCCAGAATCCGCCGCCGAGTGGGCCGCCCGCATCAACCGATTGGAGGCCATCAGCTCCTCCGGGATCGGCGGCCACATCGCCTTCCTCCACCCGTTCCAGCGGCAAGACGAAGACATCGAGACGCTGCACCCCGTCGGCGACTTCTGGTTCTTCCTGATCCCCGGCGGCCTCGACTGGGCCGCCATCGACGCCGAGCCGGTCCACGTCGTCTTCGCCTCGGCCTTCCGCCGCGACGCGCGGCGCGACATCTGCCGCGAAGCCGTCTGGGCCGTCATGCGGGCATGGTCGAAGTTGCCGGCGAAGAAGACGGTCGCCCTGGCCGGGATGACACCCGAGGATGCGGCCGGTTGGATTACTGGCGCGTTGAGAAACCCCGTTTAGCCGCGACGCGGAGGCTTTGCGCAGCGGAGCGCGCGTCCGGCGACCCGTCGGGAAAGTGCCCTCCAGCGTACGCATGACCGGACGGCGGGCCGAACGTGAAGCGAGTTTGACAAGGGGACGCGCGTCGGTTAGGTTGCCATCATCACGCATCGAAGAGACGCCGTCGGCGTCGGCGTCTCCTGACCACCGGAACTGCTCCATGCCGGACTTCGACGCCGTCCTCGCCCCGCTCCGGGCGGCCATGGCCCATCGCCGGGCGGCGGCCCGCGAGGCCGACCGCCAGTCGGCGCCGGCCTTCAACGTGTTTCCGTACATCCGACCGGACGAGAACGGGCTGTCGGACATATTCGCCGACCTGTGTGACCCGGTTGGGTCGCACGGCCAAGGAGTCGTCTTCCTCGACTTGTTTCTCCGGGCGGCCGGGATCGACCTGCCGGCGGCGACGCTCGCCTACGCCCGCGTCCGCCGGGAAGCGGGCACGTCATACTTGGATGCCCTGCGACGGATTGACTTCACCCTGGAATTCGGCCGATTTGCCGTCGGGGTGGAGAACAAGCCGTGGGCCGGCGACCAGCCCGATCAAGTCCCCGATTACCTTCTCCACTTGAGCCGACAGTACGGAGAGGGAAATTACGCCCTCATCTATCTGTCCGGCGACGGCGGCGAGCCGGCGAGCCTCCCGGACGCGGATCGGATCGAACGGGCCCGCGCCCGGCAACTGGTGACGCTGCCATTTGTCCCCGGACTGACAGGCTGGGTGGCCGACTGCCTCAACGCCTGTGCGGCCGACCGAGTCCGGGCTTTCCTGCACGACTTGCACCGTTTCATCCAATCCGAATTCGGGGAGGGGCCGATGCCGACCGCCGACACCGGGAACGATTTGTTCGTCAATCACGCACTGGCCGCCCCGGACCACTTGGCCATTGCCCTCGGCTTCTACAAGGCCGGCGAAGAAATCGTCCGCGCTGCTGGCGACGACATTACGCGCGCCGTGGCCGGGCAAGTGGCCGCGGCGCTGGCCGCCGGCGAAGGCTGGAGCGTCCGAAACGCCGCCGATGACGCGACACTTCGCGCCGATGGTGAATGGGTGGCGGTGACGCGGGCCGGATGGCCGGACAGCCCACACGGCCCGCTGCGGGCGGCACTCTGCACGGACGCGGAAGACGCCGACAAACAATCTGTCCCCCGAAAACTGTTCTTCCAGTTGCGGAAGCACTGCGTCGAAGACAAACGGAACCCGGAGGACGCCTTGTCAAACAGTGTGGCAGAGGCCGCGAACAAGGCGTGCGGCCGCGGACAGCGGAGCGCGCCGTGGTGGCCGCACTGGTACCAGTACGCCGACCGATTCACGGACTGGACGGACCTTGGTGAACTGCCAATCCTGTTCGACCAGAAGCCAAGTGTTCTGGATTACTTCGTCTCCCGCCTCGTGCGGTTGGCCCTGGCCGTAGACGATGTCATTGGCCGGGTATCGCCCGATTGATCGGCCGATATCGCCGGTTGCCCGCCGGCGTCCGCGTCTTGTATAGCATGTGGTCCGGCTACCTAGACAAGCCGGACTGGGTGACATTGAAGCGGCAGGTCGCCGCGGCCGGCGGGGATTTCGTCCCGGCCCACGCCAGCGGGCACATCTACGTCGAAGACCTCAAGAAACTGGTCGCCGCCTTGAACGCCAAGGCCGTCATCCCGATTCACACTTTTGAGCCGGGGACGTTCCGCGAGATGTTCCCGAACGCCGTGCCGCTGGCGGACGGCCAAGCGTACACGGCGTAGGGCCGCCCGTCACTTGCCGATCTTGACCGTTACCTTGAGGACGTTCACGTCCTTGTCGCACTTCACTTGGATGGAGGCGTCTTTGGCTTTTTCGATCAGGTACATGCCTTCCTTGCCGGTCACTTCCTTGGTGCCGTCCTTCGTCGTGATGACGAACTCAACCGTTGAGGTGATGCTGAGTTCCCGGTCCACGACGCCGGTGCCGACCTTCTGGTTGATGACCAGCACGCCCTTTTCCGGGTCAACGGACTTGATCGTCCCCTTGACCATCTGATTCTTCTGGGCCTTGTCGGCGGCCGTGCCGGCGCCGAGGAGGAGAAGGCCGACGACGGCGGACGCGAGGAACCGGGCCATGGAGCGCTCCTGAGAGTTGGGGGCTGACACTCAATATAACCCCGCGGCCGGGGAGAGTTCCGACTTCAAGAAGAAAGACATTTTTAGCCACGGATCGAACACGGACGAACCACAAATAAAGACAGAAAGCAGAAGACAAACGAAGAGTTTTAACCACAAAGGACACCAAGAACACGAAGAAAAGACGGCGGACAAGCCCTTCTCTGGTCTTCCTTCGTGTTCTTGGTGTCCTTTGTGGTTAAAACTGTTCTGCTTTCGTCCGTGTTCGACCCGTGGCTAAAAAGGTCTTTCTTCGTGAAGCCCCGCCACTAGAACAACCGTCCCCCTGTTGGAAGGCGGAACGGTGTCCGCTTCGCGGGGTCAACCCGAAGGCGCGGCGCACATGATTCCGATCGATCTGAGTGGCAAGGTGGCTCTCGTCACCGGGGTGGGCGACAACCAGAGCTTCGCGTGGTTCATCGCCAAGGCCCTCAACGCGGCCGGGGCGAAGATCGTCCTCGCCAGCCACCCGCGCATGGTCGGCATCGTCGAGACCTTCCTGTCCCGCGACATGGACAAGGAGAGCCGTGCGCTCTCGACCGGCGGCGAGTTGACGGTCGAGAAGGTGTTCGCCATGGACGCCAACTTCGACACCATGGCCGACGTGGACGAGAAGACGCGCGGCGACAAGCGCTGGAACAAGTTCCCGATCTTCGCCATCAAGGAAGTCGTCGAGGCGGTCGGCCAGGAGTTCGGCGGCATCGACATCGTCATCCACTCGATGGCTTTTAGCCGCGACATCATGAAGCCGCAGATCGAGACGAGCCGGGCGGCCTACATGGAGGCCCTCGGCATCAGCGCCTTCTCGTACACCTCCCTGTTGCGCTACGCCCGGCCGTTCATGGTCAGCCGCGGCGGCGGGTCGGCCGTCGGGCTGACGTACATCGGCGGGTCGCGCGTCATTCCGCACTACGGCGGCGGCATGTCCACGGCCAAGGCGGCCCTGCAATTGGAGAGCGGGCACTTGGCGTGGTCGCTCGGGGAAGACAACATCCGCGTGAACCTGATCTCGGCCGGGCCGTACAAGAGCCGGGCGATGGTGGCCATCAAGCCGGGCGCGGCCGACGAGATGGTGAACTACGCCGCCAGCCGGTCGCCGCTGCGGCGGCCGATCACGCCGGAGGAAGTCGGCGACGCGACGGCCTTCCTGTGCAGCCCGCTGGCCAGCGGCATCACCGGGCACACCTTATACGTGGACGCCGGGTACAACGTGATGGGCGGG
The DNA here is from genome assembly GCA_043767785.1 of Zavarzinella sp. GTDB lineage: Bacteria > Planctomycetota > Planctomycetia > Gemmatales > Gemmataceae > Zavarzinella. The sequence goes on from JAYUGD010000333.1 coordinate 3,946, forward strand.
TAACAGCCGCATGACGGACGCGCACCTGCATGTCGTGCCGCCGAACCTGCCGGGCGTCGGGCCGTTAAGCCCCGTCCTGCGGGCCACCCCGGACCATGTGGCGCGCGTCGTCCGCGAGCAGATGCAGGCGGCCGGCGTCACCCACGCGGCCGCGATGGGGTCGTGGGACAACCCGCCCGACGACGCGCTCGGCGTGCGGCGCACGCTGCAAGTGGCCGCGACCGTCCCCGGCCTGCACGCCATCGGCGTCGCCGACCCGTTCAAGACGAGTCCCGAACACCTCAAAGGCGCCGAGGCCCAACTCGCGGATCGCCGCGTCGTCGCCCTGAAAGCTTACCTCGGCTACGTCCACGCTTTTCCGAATGACCCCGGCTACCTGCCGTACTACGAACTGGCCCGCCGGTTCAAGGTGCCGGTTTTCTTCCACACGGGCGACACCTACTCTCCCTACGCAAAGCTCAAGTACGCCCTGCCTATCCACGTGGACGAAGTGGCCGTCGATTTCCCGGACGTGAAGTTCGTGCTGGCCCACGTCGGCAACCCGTGGATGACGGAGGCCGCCGAGGTCGTGTACAAGAACATGAACGTCTTCGCCGACCTCAGCGGCCTGCTCATCGGCGAGGAGGCCGACTTGCTCTCCGACGAAGGCCAAGACGCCCGGCAAGACGTGATCGAGCGCGTCCGGGCCGCCATGCGCTACGCCGAGCGACCCAACCGCTTCCTCTACGGCAGCGACTGGCCGCTGGCCCCGATGGGGGCTTATGCCGCCTTCGTGCGCGAGGCCGTCCCGGAGGAATTTCACGACATGGTGTTCGAGGAGAATGCCCGCGTGTTGTTCGGGCAGAGAATGGCCGTTTAAGAAAGCCCATGGACGGCCGTCCATGGGCTTTCCTAACCCCCTCACTTCGTCAAATGCTTCTTGAAAAACCCCAGCGTTTCGGCCGTCGTGACGGCGGCCGCTTGGCCGACCCAGCCGTGGCTTTCGTTCGGCACTTCCACATAGGTGACGTTGGCCCCGGCCTTCTTCAACTTGTCGGCGAACGTCCGCGATTGGTCGATGGGGACGACCCAGTCCTTGGTGCCGTGGAAGATCAGGAACGGCGGGGCGTCTTTCGTGACGTGGTTGATCGGCGACGCCTTGTCGTGGTCGGCGGCCTTCTCCTTGTACGGGCCGCCCATGAGCGGCCCGAGCATGGCCCGCTGGGCGCCGTCGTCCTTGGCGAAGCCGGCCAAGTCGGTCGGGCCGAAGTAATCGACGACGCACTGCACCCGGCTCGACTCGTCCGGGTAGAGTTTGCCCTCGAAGCCGCATTTCGCGTCCGTCAGGCCCATCAGGGAAACGAGGTGCCCGCCGGCCGAGTAGCCGATGGCACCGACCCGGTCTTTCTTAATCTTGTACTTCTCCGCGTTGGCCCGCAGGAAGCGGACGGCCGTCTTGCAGTCCTCGATCTGGCACGGGAAGCAGTGGTCCGGGGCGAGGCGGTAGCCGACACTGACGGCCACGAACCCTTGGTCGGCCAACATGGGCAGCCACGGGTGAAAGTCCTTCTTGTTCCCCATCCGCCACCCGCCGCCGTGGACGCACACGACTACGGGGAACGGCCCGTCCCCCTTGGCCGGCACGGCCATGTCCAACTTCAACTCGCGGTCCCCGGCCTTGCCGTAGACGATGTCCGTCTGAATCTTGGGGTCGGCGGCGGACGCCGGCGCGGCGAGCAGGCAGCTAAACAGGAGGAGACGCATGGCAAATTTTCCAGTGACGGGGTGGCCGGGATGTT
>JAYUGD010000334.1:0-5716 GCA_043767785.1 Zavarzinella sp.
GTGACGGCGTTGTAAATGTCCGGCAACTTGCTGCCGTCGAACTCGACGTCGAACGTCGAGCCGATGACTTGAATAATCCGGCCCTTGGTGGCGGCGGCGGTAATCATTGTTTCTCCGAGGTCGTCCGTCCGGCGGTACAAATCAACTCGATTTCGGCGTCAAAAAACTCAAATGGTGAGCACAGTGGATCAGCGTCAGCCGCCGCCCGTCCTCGCGGGACAAGCGGCCGAACAGCGGGGACGGCTTCGTCTCCCCGGCGAAGGCTTCGAGCCTCGCCGCGGTGTCCCGCAGATTGGCAACGGCCGCGGCCTCGTCCCCGCCCGGCGGCATCACCGACTGCTTCGCGGTCGGGTTGCCGGCCGGCATTTGGCCCGTCGCCAACACCTTCCGCAAAATCCGCCGCCCGACGGTCTTCCGCATCACGGCGAGAACCAGTCGGGGGATCATCGGCGGCGTCGGGAACCCGTCCATCGGGTAACTCAGCCACGCGGCCAAGTGCCCGGCGACTTGGGCCAAGTCCCAATTCCCGGCCCCGTCGTAGCCGACGCGGTGCAGGTGCTCGGCGTCGGCCACCACGTCGGCCAGCGACTTAAACTCAACCGTTCTCCTGGTCCGTGTCGTCACTGGCCTCTCTGTCGGTCACGTCTCGGGTAATTCGTCTTTTCCAAACCGTCGGGTTTTGACTCGTGTGGTATACCGTGACGACGGTAACTTTTTCATCGTCATACCGATAAACCACGGCATATGGAAATCGTTCCACCAAGGCTCTCCGGTATCCGCGTCGCAGTTCCACGAAACGGCCGGGAAGTGTGCGAACCGATTCAAACGTCCTCCGAATCTCCGTCAACACCTCGTCACCCAATCCCGCCCGTTGGTCTTCATACCAGTCACTCGCGGCTCGCATGTCTCGTTCCACGCGGGGAAGGAGGATGACGCGCCGGCTCATGTTTTTCTCATCAATTCGGCAAACACCTCTTCCATCGGGCGGCCCTCGCCAGGATTCCGCTCGTCTTCGTCAAGGATGGCGTCTAGTTCAGCCAATTGTTCCGGCGTGAACACATCGGTTTTGTCATCAATGCTGTCTAACAACAAGCGAGACAATTCAACGCGACTCGCGGGGCTCCAAGTGGCGGTTTCCGGCGGCAGTGTGTTCATGAAGAGTCTCAATCTGTTGCTTGTAAGAACCCCCTTTATCATACCCAAGTCTTGCACGCGGCATAAATGGCGTCCCAAGATACTTCTTCCGCGCTCCTTAACTCTTCTTCGTACTGCCGGCAGATGGCGATTTCTTCGGCATAAGTCGGCAGGCGGTCCGCTTCGGAAATGCTCTCCAGCAAAAGTTTGGAGAGAGTCAACTTTTCGGCACGGTTCAACGACGCCAATTCGGTGGTAAGTTTCGTCACGGTGGGTCTCTCCTGTCCGCGTCTTACTTCAACGCTTCGGCCCCGGCGATTAGCTCGCTGATTTCCTTGGTAATCTTCGCCTGCCGGGCGCGGTTGTACACTTGGCTGATGCTCTTGATGAGGTCGCCGGCGTTTTCCGTGGCGGCCTTCATCGCGATCCGGCGGGCGATCTGCTCGCTGACGGCCGCGTCGAGGAAGCACTTGAACAGCCGCTGCTTGAACGCCACGGGCACAATGTTGTTCAAGATGTCCGTCGCGTCCGGGATGTACTCGTAGTCCACGGCGCTGCCGCCGGCCGGCTTCGCCGCGACGGCCCCGACCGACCCCAACGGCAGCAGTGTTTCCACCACCGGCGTCTGCCGGGAGGCGGTGAGGAACTTCATGTACGCCACTTGCACCTGATCGACTTGGCCGCTGACGTACAGGTCGATCATCTTGCTGGCGATCGGCTCGACTTGGTCGTACGCGGGCTTGTCGTCAAACTGCGTGTAGGTCGCCTCCAGCGGCAGTCCCTGGTACTTCAGGTTGGCGATGGCCTTCTTGCCGGACGCCTCCAACAGGAAGGCTAGGCCGGCGGCCTGCATCTCCCGAATGCGGCCCATTCCCGCCCGAATGATGGAGCCGTTGTACCCGCCGCACAGACCGCGGTTGGACGTAATCACCAACAAAAGGCTGCGATTGATCACCGGCCGGACGGTCAGCAGCGGGTGGGCTGCCTCGCCGCCGGCACTGGTGAGGTCGGCGGCGATTTCCGCGATTTTGCGCGTGTACGCCTCGGCTTCGGAGGCCCGGTCCATGGCCTTTTTGAAGCGGGCGGTGGCGATCAGCTCCATCGTCCGCGTGATCTTGCGGATGTTGCGGACCGCCTTGCGGCGCTGAACGAGTTGTCGAAGGTTGGCCATGAATAAACGCTTTCTTCGTTTGCAAGGCAGGGGGCTTACACCCCCCGCTCGCCAAGATTACGCCTTGTACTGGCCTTGGAACATCTTGATCGACTCGTCCAGTTGCTTCACGACGTCGTCGGTCAGCTTGCGTTCCTTCGCCAAGAGCGCCCGCACTTCGGGCTTCTGGTCCTTCATGAACGTCAGGAACTGCTCTTCCCACGCCCGTGTCTGCTTCACGGGGACGGCGTCCAGCCCGCCGGAGTTGCCGGCGTAAATGATCATTACTTGGTCGATCACGTTCAGCGGCTTGAACTGGGCCTGCTTGAGAATTTCGACCATGCGGGAGCCGCGGTCGAGTTGCTGCTGCGTCGCCTTGTCCAGTTCCGTCCCGAGTTGGGCGAAGGCTTCCAGTTCGCGGAACTGGGCCAGCGTCAGCTTCAACCCGCCGGCCACCCGCTTGTCCTTCATGGCGGAAATCTGGGCGTTGCCGCCCACGCGGGACACCGAGATGCCCACGTCCACGGCCGGGCGGACCCCGGCGTAGAACAGGGACGGCTGCAAGTAAATCTGGCCGTCCGTGATGGAGATCACGTTCGTCGGGATGTACGCGGACACTTCCCCTTCGAGCGTCTCGATGATCGGCAGGGCCGTCAGCGACCCGCCGGACTCCGGCAGCATCACGACCTTCTGCCCCTTCTCCTTGGCGAGGTGGTCGGCGTGTTCCTTGTCGAGCGGGCCGACGTAGACTTTGCCGTCCGTCCCGCTGGTCGCGGTCGCCTTGGCGGCGTCGAAGTCGTTGTTGACGAGCACCCACTTTTGGGCGAGCTTCGCCGAGCGTTCCAGCAACCGGCTGTGGCAGTAGAACACGTCGCCGGGGTAAGCTTCGCGGCCGGGGGGCCGGCGAACCAGCAGCGACAGTTGGCGGTACGCGGCGGCCTGCTTCGACAAGTCGTCGTACACGACCAGCGTGTCCTGGCCCTTGTACATGAAGTACTCGGCCATCGCCGTGCCGGCGTAGGGGGCGAGGTACTGGAGCGGGGCCGGGTCGGCCGAGGAGGACGACACGACGATGGTGTAGTCCATGGCCCCGTTGCGGCGCAGGTCTTCGACGATCTGCGAGACCTTCGCCTGCATCTGGCCGCACGCCACGTACACGCAGATCACGCCCTCGCCCTTTTGGGCGAGAATCGTGTCGAGGGCGATGGCCGTCTTGCCCGTCTTGCGGTCGCCGATGATGAGTTCACGCTGGCCGCGGCCGATCGGGGTCATGGCGTCGATGGCCTTGATCCCGGTCTGGAGCGGCTGCTTCACCGGCTGGCGGTCGGCGACGCCGGGGGCGGTCGTCTCCATCGGCCGGGTGTGTTCGGTGACGATGGGGCCTTTGCCGTCCACCGGGTTGCCGAGCGGGTCCACCACGCGGCCGACCAGCGCCTCGCCGACCGGGACGCGGAGGAGTTCGCCGGTCGTCCGGGCCTCGTCCCCTTCCAGAATCTGGAGGTAGTCCCCGAGGATGATGACGCTGACCGACGACTCTTCGAGGTTGAACGCGAGGCCGCGGACGCCGGTGCGCGTGAACTCGACCATCTCCCCGGACATGACGCCGGCGAGGCCGTAGATGCGCGCGATCCCGTCGCCCACCTCCAGCACGCGGCCGACCTCGCGGACATTTTCCCCGGCGCCGAGGTTTCGCAGTTCAGTTGTTAGAACTGAAACGATCTCGTCCGACCTGAATTTCATGGCTGCTTCTCGCCAGTAGTTGGTTGCGAATATTGTCCACGCGGGTCCGCACGGAACTGTCGAACAAGTCGTCCCCGATTTGAACGACCAGCCCCCCCAGCAGGGCCTCGTCCACGTGCGTCTCGATGATCGGCTCGCGGCCGTAGGCGTGGCCGAGCGTCTGCCGCAGGTGTTCGGTCTGCTCGGCCGTCATCGGGACGGCCGACTTGACCCGCACGCGGAACCGCTTGGCCCGCTCATCCAACAAGTTCCGGTAGGCCGGGGCGACTTGCTCCAACAGGCCCAAGCGGTTCTTGTTGTTCAGCACGTTGATGAAGTCGGCCAACAGGTCGCTGACCCTGCCGCGGAAGGCGGCCTCGATCACCGGCTTCTTGGACGACCCCTTCACGACCGGGTTGGCGAGGGCCGCCTTAATTTCAGGCGCGGTCTTGAACATGTCCCCGACGAGGCCGTTGAGTTCCTCGCCGACTTGTTCGGACAACTCCCGTTCCTCGGCCACGTCGAGCAAGGCCTCGGCGTAGACGCCGGCAATGCGCCGGGCCGACGTCCCTTCGCCCACATCGTGGATTAACTGCTCAATGGTCTCGGCCATGATTACGTCTTGCTCAGGGTTTGCTTGAGGTCGGCCAGCGCCTCATCGACCAGCCGCGTGTGGTCGGCCGGGGTCAGTTCCCGCTTGATCACCTTGGTGGACAACAGCGACGCCAGTTGGACCGATTGCTGGTAAATGTCCTGGAGGGCCTGATCGCGGGCCATCTCGATTTCCTTGAGGCCGCGGCCGCGTTCGGACTGGATGTCCGCCGCGGCGTCGGCCTTCAATTGGTCTTTCACGACTTGGCCGTCGCGGCGGGCCTCGTCGAGCATCGCCCGGACTTCCTCGTGGGCCTTGGCCAAGCGGGCCTTGATTTCGTCAAGAGCCTTTTGGGCCTCGTCTCGGGCCGTCCCCGCGTCCGCGTGGACCTTGTGCAACCCGGCTTCCCGCGCGTCCAAGCCGGCGAGCATCGGCCCCCAAGCGTACTTGCCGAGGATGGCCAGCAAGGCGACGAACACCACGAGGGTGAAGATCCCGAGGTCCCAGCGCGTCAGGCCGAACTGGTGGTGGACCTTCAACTCGTTGGCGCCGTGGACTTCGTCCCCGGCCTTGTGCGTCGTCGATTCCGTTTTAACTTCCGTCTTGGCCTCATGGTCCGCCCACGCGGGCGCGCCGGCCCCGAACAGAACGACCAACGAGACGAGCAGCGTGCAAAGCCGCATGGTGGCTCCCCGGAAACCCCGCCGCGGCGGGGGGTGTGACTATGGCCCGTTAGCTGGCGATGAGCGCCAGCACCAGACAGAACACCACGGCGATGAGGGCGGCCCCTTCGACGAGGGCGGCCATGAGAATCATGGTGCCGCGGATGGTGCCGGCCTGCTCCGGCTGGCGGGCGATCCCGGACAGGGCGGCGAAGCCGACCAAGCCGATCCCGATGCCGGCCCCGACGATGGCGAGGCCCATCCCGATGCCGGCCCCGATGCCGGTCATCTTGGCGGGGGCGGCGGTCGTCACGTTGGCCTGGGCCGTCGGCTGCTGGGCCACGGACACGTCGGCGAGACACAACAGGGCCACCAAAACGAGGGCCGCGCGGCTAACAAGCTTCATGGGAACGTCCACTCCGATGCGGGGTTGATGGTTCATTCAGAAAATCAGTGTTC
>JAYUGD010000335.1:0-5713 GCA_043767785.1 Zavarzinella sp.
CGGAGTGTAGCCCGTGGGTGAGGCTTTGCGAACCCCGGGTATGGGTAAGCAAACAGAGGTGACGCCGCCCGCGTCCTCGAATTCCGGCAACGAACCTTGTACCCCCGGCCTCCCGGGTGACAATGGATGGTTTAGCACACGGCCGCGGACCGAGCGAGGGGCATTGTGGCACAGGCGCACGCGATTCTGGTCGGCATCGACGACGTGGACGGCTTCCCCAAGTGGCCGCACGCCGCCGCGGAGGTCGGCCACTTGGCCGACACGCTGGCGCTGGTCGGCGTGGCCAAGGCCCAGCAAATCGTGCTGGCCGGGCCGGCCGCCACCAAGTCGGCCGTCGAGTCCCGGCTGCGGAAACTGTTGAAGACTTTGGCCGCCGGGGATGATCTCTGGGTCGCGTGGTGCGGGCCGAGTTTCGTGGTGGACGGGCAGACCTTCTTGGCGACGGCCGACACGCTGGACGACGACCGCGAGGCCACGGCCGTCCAACTCTCTGACTGGGTGCAGGCCGTGGACCGGGCCGGCGCGGAAGTCCGTTGGCTGATCGACGTGCCCGAGTACGGGGACGACGACGGGTTGGCCGACGCCGAGAAGATGGCCTGCCTGCGCTCACACGTCCCCGGCGAAGTGTCCCATGCGGCCAACCGCCGCCGGCTGTGGCTGCAAACTCTTGGCGACCTCTTGCGCGGCAACGGCCCGCCGGCCCCGGAACAACGCCTCTCGGCCGCGGACGTGAACGCATGGCTCGTCGCCGAGTTGCCCCGCGTCGTCCGCAAGCACATCACGGAGCCGGCCCCGCAGACGCCGGCGCTGCTCGGCCACACCCAGATGATGTTCCCGGTCGCCGTCGCCACGCCGGTGAAGCCGAAGGCCAAGCTGAGTTTGAAGCAACTCAAGCGGCTGGTGTTCCGCGGCGAGCGCTCGGCCAAGATCCGCGACCTGTCCGGCTACCAGAAGAATTACCGCCTCCCGGACGCCAACACGCCGTCGGCCCAGAAGTGGCTGCACCGCCTCGCCTTCCCGGACATCCAGGCGGACCTCGACGAGAAGTTCAACGCCATCCGCGAAGATCTCGGGTTTAAGCGCAAAGACTTGGAGTGCGTCTTGGAGCCGGACGGCTTCGGCTTCATCCGCACGCCGGCCTTCGACTACGCCGTCAGCGTCACGCTCGACGCGGCCGACCCGACGATGTTCTCGTGGCGGCGGGAACTGTCCCAGTTCGCCAAGGCCGACCTGCTGAACAAGCCCGCCTTGCGCAAGGTGTTCCCGGACGCACTGGAGACCTTGGAGTTCCACTTCGACCAGGTGATCGACATCGAAGAACTCGTGGACCGCGTCGAGGACAACAAGCCGGCCGGCGTGAAGATCCGCGTCGGCGGGGACGCCTCGTACTGCGAGGTGACGGTCGCCGGCTTCGCCGGCAAAGTCCGCGTGGAAAAGTCCCTGCTGCGGATCGACGGCCCCTCCGGCCTCGGCCCGGCGTCGCTGGTGGAACAGTTCTTCGCCTTCCAGGCGCAGTTCGGCGGCAAGAAGGGCCTGCCGGCGATCAAGTGATGTGGGATTGGCGAAACGGGGTCTCTGACTGTCGCATTTAACTCTTCTCAATCCCCAGCAACTGGCCCAACTCCTCGTGCGCCCGGGTCTCCTTGATCATTTCCCGCATCAGGTCGGGGAAGGAGAGGCCGCCGAGTTTGACCGCGCGGCGGATCATCAGCGGGATCGGGCTGTGCGGCTCCAACGCTTGCAGGGCGTCCGCGATGTGGCTGAGTTGGTGGTACAGGGCGTCGCGGGACGACCCGGCCGGCGGGGCGTGAGTAACCGCGGCCGGGCCGCCGGCGGAAGTCGCCGGGGTGGAAGTCACCGGGGCGGGTTCGTCCGTCAGCGGGACGTTGAGCTTCTTGGCGATCCCCTCCATCGCCGTCTTGCACTCGGCGAGGGCGGCGCCCAACGTGGACCCGCCGGCCAGCAGGCTGAGGTCGGCTTGCGGGATCTTCGCGTCCACGGCTTGGGCGAGGGCGCGCAACTCGTGACCGGCGTCCACCAGGTCCGCGTACGTTTGGCGGAAGTTCGCCACGTCCAGGTCTTCGCGTTTGGCGGCCTCGGCGGCGATCTGGGCGGCCGTGGCGGCGTTCTGCCAGTCGTGCAGGTGGTACGCGACCTTCTTCACGCGGACCATCGGCAGCTTGCCGAGGGCGGCCGGGAAGCGGGCGGCCCGCGTGGCGTCGTTCATCCAGTTCAGCGGGCCGGTGCGCAGGTCCATGTTGTCCGGCGACTCCACGAGCGGGTGCAGCGTGTCCCACCATTCGTCCCACAGCCGCCGCAATAGCGTGAGGCCGTCCCGCAGGCCGCCGAAGCCGTGCAGGCGGGTGACGGCCTCGGCCAGGCGCGTGGCGATCAGCAAGTCCTTCCCGGAATTCCGCAGGGCGTCCTCGGCCAGTTTCCGCACGCCGTTCCAGTCGGCCAAGACCGTCGGGTCGAACGGGTCTTCCTTGCGGGCCAAGTCGAGTTGCTGCCGTAACACCACGGACGCCGGCTGCCCGGCGGGCGCGTCCCCCATGATCGGCTGGAGCAGGGCGTCGATGTCGAGGTATGCGTCGCGCGGCATGGGGTCTCATTTCCGGAACGTGGCTTGGAGGTGATGATAGCGGGGCCGCGGGCCAAATAGAATTGGCGGAGGTCGAACCCCGAAAGCGCTGCCCATGAAATACGTCGTCGCCTTCTCCGGCGGGCTGGACTCCACGACGCTGTTGTACCACCTGCGGGCCGAGGGGCACGAGGTGAAGGCCCTCTCCGCCGACTACGGCCAGCGGCACGGCGCCCGCGAACGCCAAGCGGCGGAAGCAATCACCCAACTGCTCGGCGTCGAGCGGCGTGTCGTCGATTTGACCGCGGTGGCCGCGTTCTTCGGCCGCAACAGCCTCTCAGATACCGCCGTGTTGATCCCAACGGGGGCGTACTCGGAAGAGGGGATGAAGCAGACCACCGTGCCGAACCGCAACATGGTCTTGCTGTCCGTCGGGCTGGCGTGGGCCGCGAGTTTGCCGTTCGACGGCGTCGCCTTCGGCGCCCACGGCGGCGAGTACACGCCGTACCCCGATTGCCAACCCGCCTTCGCCGAGGCGATGGACCGCGCCGCCGCCGTCTGCGACTGGCGCCCGCTGCGGGTGCTGGCCCCGTTCGCCACATGGGGCAAGGGCGACATTGTGAAACGCGGGGCGGAGTTGGGCGTGCCGTTTCATCTGACGTGGAGTTGCTACGAAGGCGGGGAGACGCCCTGCGGCGTGTGCGGGACGTGCGTGGACCGGGCGACGGCGTTCGCGGCCGCGGGAATAACCCCCGTTTAGCGCACGGACCGTGTCCTTCCGGCCGCGGGCATCATTGTTGAGTGATTTGCCAGATCGATCGCCCGATTCCGGTCGAATTGTGAAGCCCTGCCAGCCGGTCTGCCATTGCGCGCGACCCATTTGGCGAAATCACCCGAATCGGACGGGTTCGGGCTAGCGACGGGACGGGCTGCGGACTATCCGGTTGTGGTGGCGGATGGCGGTTTTCGCGGGGAATCGCTGGCACTCAGGGGAAATTTCCCAAGCCGCTCCCCATCGTGTCGCCTAACGTATCGACTGATTCGCCGTGGCGGGAGTGGCCCACATGCCCAAGTTGACGCCGCGGGAGAAGCAGGAAGTCGTGAGCTTCATCGAGGTCGGCAAGGCCCTGATGGATGACAAATTGAAATCCCGACAGCGCATCATTGACCACGGGGAGGTCTTCACCCCGCCCGGCCTCGTGAACGACATGCTCGACCTCGTCGCGCACGAGTGCGAGCGTGTCGACGCCCGCTTCCTCGAACCCGCCTGCGGCGACGGCAACTTCCTGGCCGAGGTGCTGCGGCGAAAGCTGCTCACCGTCGACAAGAAGAACGCCCGCAACCGCGAGAAGTGGGAGCGGGACGCGGTCCTGTCGGTGTGCAGTCTCTACGGCATCGACCTGCTGGCCGACAACATCGCCGCGTGCCGCGAGCGGCTGTCGGCCGTCGTCGCCGACGCCCGGCGGTTTACGTCATTCACTTGAGGGTCGCTGGCGGGTGTGGTCAAATGTCGGCGTTGCTCAAAACTAATGGGACTCGGGTGAATCATGAACGAAGAGCATCTTTTGCACCTCATCAACGACCCCGCGTGGGACTCGCCTTTTTTCAAACGTCTCGCAAGGAATGACACCGGCAATGCCCCCGGACACCAAGGCGGCATCGTCGTGCCGAAGCCGTTGCGCCGGTATTTTCCCGCGCTGGATGAGGGCAGAACCTCCCCCGACGCGCCGACGGTGGATCGACCATTGGTCGTTGAATTGTTCGACGGCGGTTCATTCCTCGGCCAGCGCCCGACGCGATACCAATTTCAGACTTGGACTGGTACGCGCAAAGAAAGTCGGATCACAGCGAACCTCGGCCCCTTGCGAAACCTCGCGCATGGCGGCGATTTGCTGATCCTCCAGCGCAGCCGGGAGCTAAAGTTGCCAATTTCACCGCTACCCCACTGCCGCAAAGAACCGTTCCCGGTGTTCGGCAAGCGCCGCCGGATCCGGCGCGAACCGTGATGGCCGTATCAGTTGTCGCCCTTCCGCCGCCATCAGGTCGCAACCCAGCATCGCGCCAGCCACCCGCTCTCGAAGACGAGGTGACACCAGCACTTTGCCGGTCTCGTCCACCGCAATCAGCAGCCGGTCGAACGCCCGATCGAACAAGACATTCAGGCACAATCCGTTCGTCGGGTCGGCCCGCCGCTCTTCGGACACCGCCCATGGGACGATGTGACTGGCGATCACCAACTCCGGCCCGGCAACTCCACTGATCGCACACCGCCCGTTGTAGGAAGTGAGCACCGCCGCTCGGAAGAACGACTGCACCCGACGGACCCGGACGACGGCCTCCCGGTCGGTCGGCCCGGATGGCAGTTCCAACGGATCAGGTTCCTCAACCCCTGCGGAGCCGAATCGGGCCGCGGCCTCTTCAGCTTCGAGAGCTAGCCCTGTCGGGTTCGCGTGAAACTCGTCCCAGATCGCGGCGTCCAGCCGGCTCGCGCCAGAAAGTCCCTTGCGTGGCAGGTTGGGGTCGAGGCTGGCGAAGTTGACCGCCTTCATGGCCAGCGCGCTCGGGGTGCGACCAATCTGCTGAGCCAGCGTGACGATTTCCGGGTTGGACTTGTGCAGCCTCCCGAACGGCAGACGCATGTACAGGCGTAGGGCGATCAGGAGCTGGTCGCGGGTCCAACCGTCGGGGCGCGGCATCGGCGGCTCCAAGGACAACGGGTACGCCATCAACCGTCAACCGCTATGCGTGGACACTATGATTGTCGGTTGCGGCCAATCGCACTTCAAGTTGTCCGGGTGAGTCAGAGGATAGTCTGGGTGTAAGTACGTATCATCATGCAACCAGAAGCTAAGGTCCATAATGCTGACGTGGTCGCCCGGATTGATCCGCAGTCTGAAGGCCGTCTCATAGGTCGGGATGTCAATGCGAGCGATGTCTGCATACTCCGGCTCGTCCGGGCTGTCCGGTTCGTACCGGATCACCTTGCCCGTTCCAACTTCGGCGGTCAGAGTTCCGTAGCAACCGTAGACATAAAACATATTGGATGTAGACATGGGCTTACCCTTGCAACACAAGTTATTTTCTAGTTTTCATCCTGGCCAAACTCTAGCGGCAGTCAAGGCTAAGCTCGAA
>JAYUGD010000336.1:0-5712 GCA_043767785.1 Zavarzinella sp.
CCCGAGGGTGGGGTGGTCTTGTCATGGTAGCGGGGGCGGGCCGGCGGAAACAAACACACCCGCGCGGCTCGCGGCCGCGCGGGTGACGGTCGTCGTCAAAAAAGCCCGGCTTACTTCTTCTTGCAGCCGGGGCCTTCCTTGGCGGTCTGCTTTTCGGTCACATGAGCCTCGGCCAGTTGGGTACACTTGTCGGCGTTCAACTGGATGTAGGAACTGTACTGGTCCGGCACGTTCGCCTCGCTGTAGATGGCCTCGACCGGGCACTCCGGCACGCAGGCCTCGCAGTCGATGCAATCGTTCGGGTTGATGTACAGCATCATTTCGTCCCCGTAGAAGCACTCCACGGGGCAGACCACGCAACAATCGGTGTACCGGCAGTCGTTGCAGGGTTCAGTGACGATGTGAGCCATTGCGGATTCTTCCTTTTGCCAGAGTCGTCGGCAATGCGAACACAAAGGCCGGAGAGTCGGCCCGGAACGTCATCGTGCCCGACATGATGCCATTGAGATAGTATTCGGCCAAAAACTCGTCCAGTGCAAGAAATTCTGTCGAGAATTAGTCCTCGCCGCCCGGCTGCTTGCGGCCGGCTTTCGTGGCCGACGCCTTCCGCTTGTCGGCCACGCGGCGCCGCTTGGACCCCTTCGTCGGTCGCGTGGCCCGGCGGATCTTCGGAATCGTGGCCGCGGCCCGCAGCATGGCGGCCAGTTTTTCGAGGCAGTCTTCGCGGTTGCGGCCCTGGTCGCGGGTGAGTTCGGAAGACATCACCAGCTCCCCCTCGGTGGTGATGCGACTGGCGTACAGCCCTTTGAACCGCGTCTTCACGACGGGGGGGACGCTCTCCGTGTGTTCGAAGTCCCAGCGCAGCACGGCTTTGGACGCCACTTTGTTGACGTTCTGCCCCCCCGGCCCGCCGGAACGGGCGTAGGTCCACGTGAATTCTTCGAGCGGGACGCGGATCGTCGCGGTCACTTCCAACATGGCGATCTCCCAGAGCCGGCCCGGTCTTCGTAGTTTACAACAATCGGGCCGCCGTCGGCGCCGACCCGGAGCCATTGGATGACCGTCCCCCCGACCCGGCGAACCGTCCTCCTTGGCCTGTTGGGGATCACGCTGTTCGCGGCCGGCCTGCGGTGGTGGATGGTCGCCCACACGGCCATGCCGTCGCGGGACTGCCTCATCTTCGTCCGCATCGCCTTACAGCTTTACGACCCGCCGAAATCCCGGTTCGACGCCGTCCGCCAACTCGACGGCCCGGCCGACGTGCTGCGGGAAACCGACCAGCCGCCGGGCTACCCGCTCGCCATCCTCGGCGCGGCCACATTGCTGCGCAACGACCTCGACACGGCCACCGGGGACCAGATGGTCTTCGCCGCCCAACTCGTCAGCGCCGTCTGCGGGGTGTTGCTGACGTTCCCACTGTTCGGGGTGGCCAGTCGGCTATTCGGCCCCGCGGTCGGCCTGTTGGCCTGCCTGTGGTTCCAACTGCTGCCCGTCTTCACGGAGGTCACGAGCGACGGCCTGTCCGACGGCCTGTTCCTGCTGACAGCGGCCGGCGCCATGTGGTTCGGCCTCAACGTGTTGAATCGGCAGAAGTGGTACGGCGGCCTGTCGCACGGTGTATTGGCGGGCGTGTGCGTCGGGGCCGGCTACTTGGTGCGGCCGGACAGCCTGATCGTCGGCGGCGCCATCGGCTGCGTCTTGGCCGGGACGTGCGTCGCCCGGTGGAAGCGGCGGGAACGTGGCCTGCCGGTGTTTCTCGGGGGCGTCGGGCTGGCCGTCGCCACGGCGGCTCTCATGTACCCGTATGTCTCCATCATCGGCAAATTGACGAACAAGCCCTCGCTGTCGGACGCGCAGGCCGCCGCCCCGGCCGTGAGTATTCCACTGGCCGCGTGGCGGGACGCGGACGCCGTCGGCTCGAAGGAAGTGTGGGCGGCCAAGGCGCTCGGCACGGAAGTATTGAAGGGGACTCATTACCTGCTGCCGTTCTTCGCCCTCGCCGGCATTCTGCGGGCGCGCAAGCGCTGGGGCGAGGCCGAAATCCTGCTGCCGTTGGCGGTCTTGCTGCTGCACCTCGGGGTGCTGTGGTACTTGGCGGTGCGGGCCGGCTACGTGTCGCAACGGCACACGCTCTTGACCGGCATGGTCGGGGCGGTGTTCGCGGCGTCGGCCCTGCCGTGCGCGGGGGCCTTGGGCGTGCGGCTCTTCAGAATTGGGTCGCCTTCTTTGTGGACCGGCCTGTGGGTATTGCTCATCGCGGGCTTGTGTTTACCGCGCGATTTCCATTCGCTGCACGCGGACCGGGCCGGGCACCGGGCGGCCGGCGAGTGGCTGGCGCGGGAGGGGAACCCGCACTTCTCGGTCGTTGACCCGTTCGGGTGGGCCGAGTTCTACAGCGGCCGCACCGTGCGCGGGTGGACGACGGCCAACCCCATCCGAAGGCCGTTCGTGTACACCGTGCTGGAGCCGAACGCCGCGTCCCCTCACTCCCGGCTGCCGTGGCTGGCCGACGCCAACAAGTTGGCCGCCCGCGGGGAGGTCGTCTTCCAATACCCGCCCGACGTGCCGCCGGACCGGATCAAGGTGGCGGTCTACCGCTCCCCGCCGTTGCAATTCGCGGAGTCGGAAGAAGGTATCCGGCGCGCCAACGGCGCCGTCCCATGAACCCGGCCCGCCCCGTCTCGCTCTTTGCTTGTTCCCCAACGGCCGGTGATTGACCCGACATGGACGCCCACACGCTGGACTTGCTGGAATTCGACAAGGTCCGCGGCCTGCTCGCCGACGGCGCCGCCACGTCCCTCGGGGCCGAGTTGGCCCGGGCGGTCGAGCCGTCGCGGGACGTGAAGAAAATCCGCGACGACCTCGCCCTCGTCTCCGAAATGGTGCGGGCGCTGGAGGCCGGGCACTCCCCGCCGTTCGGCGGCATCCACGACGTGCGCCTCATCGTCCGGCGGGCGGCCATTGGCACGATGCTGACCGTCGAGCAACTCCTGCAAGTCGCCGACACGCTGACGGCGACCGGGGCCTTTTACCGCTACCGCATGCGGCTCGACAGTTCGTTGCAACGCCTGATCGACATGCTGGCCCCCATCGAAGACCTGGGGCCGGTCGCCAAGACGATCACCGGGTGCATCGACGGCCGCGGGCACGTCCTCAGTTCCGCCAGCCCGGACCTGGCCGAGATCCGCCGCAAGCTCGACGCCTTGGAAGAGCGCGTGCAGAACGAGATCAAGCGGCTCTTACGCGACCCCCAACTACGGGCGGTGCTGCGCTACCCGAACGCCACGGTCAACGGCGACCATTATGTGCTGCCCGTCGCCGCCAACCACCGGGCCAAGATCGAAGGCGTCGTCCACCGCACCAGCCCGACCGGGGAGACGGTGTTCATCGAGCCGGCCGCCGTCGCCCGCCTGTCGGCCGAGCGCGTGGTGCTGAAGTCGGAGGAAGACCGCGAGATTCGCCGCATCCTGCGCAAGTTGAGCGCCGAGGTCGGCCGGTACGCCCGGCACATCGATGCGGCCGTCAGCGTGATGGCCCAGGCGGACTTCGTGTGCGCCAAGGCCCGCTTCTCCCGCGACTACGGCATGAGTTGCCCCGAGATCAACACCGAGGGCCGCCTGTGGCTGCGGCGCTCCCGGCACGTCCTCCTTGAACACCTGTTCCGCAACCAGGGGGGCGCCAAGAAAGTCGTCCCCATCGACGTGCGGTTGGGCCTCGGCTTCAACATGCTGGTCATCACCGGGCCGAACACGGGGGGAAAGACGGTCACGCTAAAAACGACTGGCCTGCTCTGCCTGATGGCCCAGTGCGGCATGCACATCCCGGCCGACGAGGGGAGCATCGTCCCCGTCTGCTCCCAGATTCTCGCGGACATCGGCGACGAGCAGAGCATCGAGCAGTCCCTGTCCACGTTCAGTTCGCACATCTCCCGCATCGCCGCCATCTTCAACCTCGCCGACGAAAACAGCCTGGTGCTCCTGGACGAACTCGGCGCCGGCACTGACCCGACCGAGGGGGCCGCCCTGGGCCGGGCGATCCTGGACCAACTCGACCTCGTGAAGTGCCGGGCAATCGTGACGACGCACCTGGGGGACTTGAAGACCTACGCCTTCTCCAACGACCGGGCCGAGAACGGGGCCGTCGAGTTCGACGTAGAGACGCTGCGGCCGACGTACAAGCTGCTGATCGGCCAGTTCGGCATGAGCAATGCCCTCATGATCGCCCGCCGCCTGAAGCTGCCGAAAGACCTGCTGAAGCGCGCCCGCAAGTACGTCCGCCGCCGCAAGGGCAAGACCGGCGAACTGAACCGCCTTCAACAACTCCGCGAAGAAGCCGAAAAAGCCCGCACGGAAGCCCTCGCCCGCCAACACGACGCCGACCGCATGAAGGAAGACTACGAGCGCAAACTGGCCGCCCTCGAACGCCGCATGGTCGAGGAGCAAAAGCTGGCCGACTGGCGCGCGAGAATCCAAGTCGGCGACACCGTCTGGGCCAACAAGTTCGGCAAGGCCGGCAAGGTCGTGCGCGTGAACCAAGCCAAGGGCACCGTCTTCGTCGGCATCGGCATCGGCCAGTGGGAAGTGTTCTTGAGCGAAGTGCTGCCGGAAGAGCCGCGGCGGGCAGAGTGAACACCTCAGCAGGGCCGCTCGCCCGCGATCAATACCAGAAGCCGACGAGGCCTTCCCCCGGCCGACTGAGCGCGTCGGCAACCCATGCACGAATCTCGCCGATCCCGACGCCGAGCGGTCCTTCCGGATCGGGCAGCGAAGCCAGAAACGTAGACGCCGCCCGAACGTCTTCGTGTTCCCAGACCCCGGCCGACGGATAACAGTCCGGGTCCGGAATGGTCAACGGGAACCCGGAGAACAGCAATTTCTCCAAGGTCACGGGCGACCCGTGTTCGGTCAGGTAGGCGTCCATGGCCTCGTAGGAAGGGAAGTCCATAGGCAGGAAGTGCGTGTTCCCAATGGCCCAGCACAGGGCCTCGACGGCGTAGCCGTACAGAAATCCCCGGTCATCGTCGAGCAGAGGGCCGCCGTCCAGAATGTGCTGGGCGGCCGCCGCCAGAGTGGTCGGCGGACCGTCGAGATCAAATTCCGCAGCCATCTCATCAATCTCTTCCCGGCCGATGAAATCCTTGAGGATCATCCGCACGAGCTTTTTCTTTTGCGCCGCCCGTTTCGTGCCGGGCAACACACGGAGTTCAGCGAGTGGAACGGCGTAGATCGCCCCAATATTGGCCGACATTGGGATCCTTGAGAGTGAGAAAGATCTGCCCTATTTGGCCGTCTGTGTGGGCAACAAAATTTGCCGGAAGACATCGCCGCGGACCCAAGCCGCCGGTACGTATTCGGACACATCAAGGTTGAATTTCATGCCGCGGTCATAGGCGAGCGCCGCCAACGCCGTCAGTTCAAGAGACACAAAGCCGTTCGGGTCTTTACGCGACTTTTCGGTCGCGCCGTAATACTTGCCGTGTAGCCGGCACGCCTCCACAAGGGCGGCTTCAAACGCGGCCCCGTCGCCGGATTCCAACCCGAGAATCACTTCTAAGTATGGAACGCCCAGTTGACGCACCGCTTTATGGTGATCGGACTTGCTCTGACAGCCGGCGTAATAGTCAGTCTGCAACCGAAAGGCATTCGATTGCGAGGGCTTTGACGTCGAAACAACGGCACGCAGCACATCGGCCGAGTAAAACGTCGTGTCCGG